>JBEBWN010000056.1:0-15400 GCA_040392235.1 Taibaiella helva
CTTTCCTGATCATCTAACCTCCTATAGCGGATACTTTAACTACACTGGGGGATGCACCCAATTGAGTTTAACAGCAGACCCTACATTATCGAAAACAAGGATTCTTTAAAACAGTGTCTATTGCAAGACACATTCGCTATAGATCGCTGCAGCAATTATTTTGCATGAAAAAAGTACAATCCACTATGAAGAAGGCTACACTACCTATACCATTGAACACGTAGTTAAAATACGCAGTCCGGACGCTAACGGACCAGCCCGACGAATCTTTCCCGGCAAACAACTTCAATCATATGATCCTGTGTATTCTCTGGGTAGAATGTACTTTGGGCGTATTTGAAGCGGCGTACCTGGACTCTTTCACCTATGGCCGCAAAACACTGCTCATTATAGCCTACAGCCCGACACAGCTCAGAGCGCCCAGAAGATCTCCATGCACAACACCTATTCCGGTGTTATGCAGGATGACCTGCGTCAGCTCTTAAAAATGCAGACAAGGGGAAAAGTACGTGAATACCTTAATAGCAGTTTACCCTTCCCCTCATATAGCATCAATGATTTCAACTATAATCATACGCTAAAGAATCATGTTCCCAGCATCAAGGCGCAGGCAACCTTAACTACGTCCGGACTGGTTAATACCACGGCAAAAGAACATTCATTAATGTAGGATGGATAAAAATCCTATGACCGAAATGTATCAGGCCATACCCAGAACAGCTCCCTTCGTGCTGCACACTTCGTTCAAGATAATGGACTGTATTCTACTTCAGCTTCCGGAAGGTTGTGACCTTGAGTCCATTCCGGAGTCAATGCAGTTAACCCATCCTTAGCCTGCCACCAGCTTCAGTTCGAGCATACCGGTGATCGTTTAAAACTAACGAGGTATTTTGAGCAGATAAAAGGTGTGTACGATGCTTCTGAATTTGCGAAATACCAATCGCCATACCAAATCATGAAGGGAAAATCGGCCAGGCTATTGCTGGTATTGTTACGAAAAACATCCTGATCTTCATCACAAGGGCTGTCCATACATAGACAGCCCCTTTATATTTCCTATCTTAAGACGTCCTTACAAACTACAAGGTTTCGTAGATAATAGCCGATCCTTGACCTACACCAATACACATCGTAGCGAGGCCGTACCGCACACCTCTTTTCTTCATCTCATGTAGCAGGGTGGTCGATATCCGTGCACCACTGCAACCCAAAGGATGACCTAAGGCAATCGCACCGCCGTTTACATTAACTATAGCAGGATCAATATTTAAATCCCTGATCACGGCCAGCGATTGCGAAGCAAAAGCTTCGTTCAACTCTGCCAGGCCAATATCCTGTATAGTAAGACCGGCCCTCGATAACGCTTTTTGGGTTGCGGGTACCGGCCCAATACCCATAATAGACGGATCTACTCCGGCCACAGCACGGCTTACTACACGCGCCATTGGTTTCAGACCCAGCGATTGCACCATTTTTTCGGAAGCCATGAGCAATGCTGCAGCACCGTCGTTTATACCGCTGCTGTTACCAGCGGTAACACTTCCTTCCTTAACAAATGCGGGCTTTAATGCAGCCAACTGTTCCAGGGTAGTTGCCCTGGGATGTTCATCCTTGTCCACCACAGTTGTTTTACCTTTACCCAGAGAAACAGTAACCGGTATCAATTCATCTTCAAAGGCTCCGGCTGCATGGGCAGCCTGGTACTTATTCTGGCTACTTAGGGCAAACAGGTCCTGTGCTTCGCGGCCGATACCCCATTGCGTGGCCACCTGCTCTGCCGTTTCTCCCATTGTATAAGGGTGATATAAACCCGATAAGGTCGGGTTAATAAACCGCCACCCCATTGTGGTATCAAACATGTGTTGATTTCTGCCATAAGCTCCTTCTGCCTTACCCATTACATAAGGCGCCCGGCTCATACTTTCCACACCACCGGCAATATACAATTCGCCTTCTCCACACTGAATGGCACGGCTGGCGTCGATAATCGCTTGCAGACCCGATGCACAAAGCCTGTTCACAGTATTGCCCCCTACCGCTATAGGCAGTCCGGCCAACAACCCGGCCATACGGGCCACATTACGGTTATCCTCTCCGGCCTGGTTAGCCGCTCCGGCAATGACATCCTCAATGAGCTGAACGTCAACCTTTGCGTTACGTTCTACCAAGGCTTTAATTACCAAAGCCAGCATATCATCTGGACGAACCGGAGACAAAGCGCCTCCGTACTTTCCTATCGGAGTGCGCACCGCATCTATAATATACATATCTTAAATAGTATTTTTAAACAGTTCTGCCAATATACAACAACATAATCGTAGGCTATTGATTGCCAATCTCACTTCTGTTTTTTTTGCCTACAAACGTTTACCTTTACGACGGGTTATAGTTAAACTTTTTACCCGGCCGGAAAATTAAGCAATTACGCCCAACTCCCTGCCCACCTTAGTAAAGGCCGCGATAGCCGTATCCAGATGATGCCTGTCGTGCGCAGCCGATATCTGCACCCGTATCCGGGCCTGTTCCTTAGGCACTACCGGGTAAAAGAATCCAATCACATATACACCCTCTTCCAGTAATCTTGCAGCCATTTTTTGCGCCAGTACCGCGTCATACAGCATAAGCGGACATATAGGATGGGTTCCGGGTTTGATATCGAATCCGGCAGCGGTCATCTGCTCCCGGAAATACAGTGTATTAGTTTCCAGTTTATCTCTCAATTCAGTGGTTTCGCTAATCATATCCAATACAGCGATAGAAGCGCCCACAACGGAAGGAGCCACAGTGTTACTAAAGAGATAAGGCCGGCTACGCTGGCGCAACATTTCGATTACTTCCTTCTTTCCACTGGTAAATCCTCCGGAAGCGCCGCCTAAAGCCTTACCCAAAGTACCGGTAATAATATCCACTCTCCCCATTACACCGCATAATTCATGCACGCCCCTTCCGGTTTTTCCCATAAAACCCGAAGAATGGCTTTCATCGATCATTACAATAGCATCATAACGGTCGGCCAGATCACATATTTTGTCCAGCTGCGCTATTGTGCCATCCATAGAAAATACAGAGTCCGTTACAATCAACCGCGTACGGGCACCCTTATGCTCCTGTAATCTGGCCTCCAGATCGGACATATCATCGTTATTATACCGGGCTCTCTTTGCCTTACATAAACGTACACCATCAATTATGGAAGCATGATTCAGTGCATCAGATATGATAACATCGTCCTCACCCAGCAATGGCTCAAATACGCCACCGTTAGCATCGAAGCAGGCTACATAAAGTATAGTATCCTCCGTGCCCAGGAAAGAAGACAGTTTTTGCTCCAACTCTTTATGAATATCCTGCGTACCGCATATGAAACGAACAGAACTCATACCATAGCCCCTTTCGTCAATTGTCTTTTTAGCAGCTTCCAACACCTTCGGATGGGAAGAGAGGCCCAGATAATTATTGGCACAAAAGTTTAATACCTTTTTATCATTCACCAGGATTTCAGGTCCTTGTACCGAATCGATACGGCGTTCGTTTTTAAACAGACCGGCGCTTTTTATTTACTCCAGTTCGCCCTGGATACGAGTATAAAATGAATTGCTTGACATAGGTTTGCTTGAAAATTTTTGCAAATCTAATGAATTAGATTAACGATATACCGGTATAGTAGAGGCAGACTATAAAGCCCATCCGGAAGCCGATCGTTGTCCAACCAGCTAAGCCCTGTTCCGGACAGCATAATTTATATTTTAAGGCTTAATTTTGCACGACAGAATCCGTAAAAATGAGCTTTAAAATTGTATTTCTCCTCTCCTGGGCAATGTTTTTAAATTTTGAGATCAATGCACAACGTAAACTGGCTGAAGGCATTCTGGTATTCGACATTACTATTTCAGGTAAAATCAGGGACACTGAAGACCGCATTCCAGAGCAGAAAACGGGTACATTAACCCTTTTCGTTAAAGATGACAATATCCGTCAGGACATCAGACTGGAAGACGGTTATCAATATTCCAGGTTAATCAACTATACAACGAAAAAAGAGCTCGTTCTGCAGCATATTAATACTATTAAATATGCTATAGAAACTAACCTGAGCGATTTCTACAATAAGGTCCAGACCTTTCGGAACGCAGAGTTGTTCACATCCACCCATAAGGAGCATAAAAACGGTTTTGAGGCCCTTTCCGCTACGTTGACCTATAAAGATGGTTCCGTGTTTCCTTTCTATTATATCAATGATTACGAATTGAAGCACCCCGAAATATTTGAGCGGATGCCTGATCTGAAAGGAATTCCCGTTGTTTTTGACCTTCCAATGAACAATGGTTTTGTAACACATTTCCAACTCAGGAGTATTACGCAAGAGCCGGTAGCCAATACTATTTTCCGCGTTCCGGAAGGATACCGGATCATCACTAAGAAAGAATATGATAAACTGATTAAATAGAATTGTATTT
Source organism: Taibaiella helva (assembly GCA_040392235.1). Lineage (GTDB taxonomy): Bacteria > Bacteroidota > Bacteroidia > Chitinophagales > Chitinophagaceae > Taibaiella > Taibaiella helvus_A. The sequence goes on from JBEBWN010000056.1 coordinate 4,458, forward strand.
TTGTTTCAATATATAATGCCTGTTCAACACTAAATAGTTTTTCCTATGCGCTGGAGAGGAGAACGAGAAAGCAAAAATATTGAAGACCGTCGTGGTTTTTCCGGAAAAGGCAAGCTTGCTGTTGGCGGCGGGCTGGGTGCGTTGATCATACTGATCATCGGCATGATTACCGGTAAGGATCTTTCCGGCATTTTAAATTTACTGCAAACGGACCCTGTTGCAAACGAACGAAGCGTCGAGACCGGGCCATTGCCCGAAGACGATACGACAGCGAGGCTGATCGCCGTCGTATTGGCCAGCACAGAAGATGTTTGGACCAATGTATTTCGTGAGAATAATGTCAACTATGTACAACCTAACCTGGTAATGTTTACTGGTAATGTTCAAAGCGCATGCGGAGGCGCCTCCGCCGCTATGGGCCCATTCTACTGCCCGGCCGACCATAAGATATATATTGATCTGTCCTTCTGCGAGGAGCTCCGGGAGCGTTTTAAAGCGCCGGGCAATTTCGCCACTGCCTACGTGGTGGCACATGAAGTGGGGCATCACGTACAAAATTTATTAGGAATATCAGAACAGGTGCAGCGGCAGCGAGGCCGGCTGAGCGAGGCAGAATACAATAAACTCTCGGTTAAACTGGAGCTGCAAGCCGATTTTTTTGCCGGTTTTTGGGCGCATCATGCGGATAAATTGCGCAATATTTTAGAAGCCGGCGACTTAGAATCGGCCCTAACCGCAGCTAATGCCATTGGCGACGACAAGCTGCAGAAGGAAGCCCAGGGATATATTGTACCCGATGCCTTCACTCACGGCAGCTCCCAGCAACGGATGTATTGGTTCAAAAAAGGGTTTGAAACCGGCGATCTCAATCAGGGACAATACAATAATATTCGCTAAAGGCGGATTTGCATTCACATTGAAAATAAGCAACAATTGTCTATTAAGGTACAGCAACTCAGCAAAGTATTCGGCGAACAGAAAGCAGTAAATAACATTTCATTTGAGATCGGGAAAGGCAGTATAGTCGGTTTTTTGGGACCTAATGGTGCAGGAAAATCGACAACAATGAAAATGTTGAGCACCTATATCGTTCCCAGCTCGGGCAACGCCTATATTTGTGGACTTGAGGTAGGCAAACAGGCCCGCCAGGTACGGCAGGTTCTGGGCTATCTGCCAGAAAGTAATCCATTGTACTATGATATGTATGTTAAAGAGTACCTTGAGTTTGCAGCCAGCATACACCAAATTGGTGAAAAGAAAAAAGCACGGGTGGAAGAAATGATTCTGCGTACAGGGTTACAAAAAGAAGTAGGAAAAAAAATTGGCACATTATCCAAAGGCTACAAGCAACGAGTAGGCATAGCGCAGGCAATGATCCATGATCCGGAAGTTTTGATATTAGATGAACCGACCAGCGGCCTCGACCCTAACCAAATCATGGATATTCGCGACCTGATACTTGATCTCGGTAAAGAGAAAACTGTTTTGCTGTCAACACATATCATGCAGGAAGTGCAGGCTATGTGCAGCCGGGTTATTATTATCAACGATGGACAGATCGTTGCCGACGATGCACTGGAAAGTATACAATCAGGCGATACAGATCTCATTGTTGAATTTGATCGTTCAATCAATCTTGATCAACTTCGCCAGTTGATTAATGCAGGTGATATCAGGCAGTTAGAGCATAATAAATGGCTTATTAAAAGCGAACAGGCTGAAATACTGAGAAAAGAACTGATGAAATGGGCTTTGGAAAAGGACATAGCCATTCTTTCTTTACAAAACAATACGACCAGCCTGGAGTCGGCATTCAGAAACCTGACCCAAAAACAGGAAAAACAAAAGTAGCCTTACGCTCCCTTCATTAAGAAGGTTTGCCACTCTTCCAGTTGGGCGCCTTTCAATACCCTCGGAAATTTGTTCATAGCACCGTATTTACCCGTATGCCTCAAATAAGCGATAAAGACAGCAGTAGGTAATACTTCTACAAATACTTCTTTCAAGGCGGAGGTTCGTTCTACGGCGTAGTCGTCATTTACCTTACAGAGTGTTTCGTCAACAATCTGCCGCACACGATCCGCATCAATTGGTTCATCACAGCCGATATACCATTTATGGGCAAAGAGATTATCATGGGCCAGGCCTGCTACCGTGAACTCTTTTATTTGAACGCCGACCTGCTTGTTCACTTCATCAATGGCCTTATTCAGGTTGTCGATGGAAATATGTTCACCGCATAAACTCAGGAACTGTTTCGTCCTGCCCACGATTACAATTTCATTTTCCCGTACACTGGTAAATTGCACCACATCCCCTATCAGGTAGCGCCAGGCACCTGCACATGTACTGATTACCATGGCATACTTCTGTCCTTCCTGCACTTCGCCGATCACATAACTTTTTGCACCGGCTCTCAATTCGCCATGCTCATCAAAATATTCTTCTGTAAAAGGAATGAATTCGTAGAAAATACCCACATTCAGCACCAACTTAATCCCTTCTGTTCCCGGCCTGGCCTGGAACCCGAATGAGCCTTCAGAAGACATATAAGTTTCGATATAAGATATCTCCTTTCCCAAAAGGCGTTTGAAATTTTCACGGTAGGGATCAAAAGCCACACCACCATGAATATATACGCTCAGGTTGGGCCATATGTCATGTATTGTTTTCAATTTATATGTCCGTACGATCTCTTCCAATACAATCTGCGCCCAGGCTGGCACCCCGCATAAAGTACCAACATCCCATTTGGGCGCATTTTCTATGATCAGGCGGATACGTTCTTCCCACCTGGGGTTGCGCGATATTTTTTGACCTGGCTTGTAAAAAAAGTTAGACAGGAAGCGCGGCATATTCCTGGCGCTGATACCGCTCATGTCGCCTTCGTAATAATCCCCATGCTTCATCAGCGACGTGGTGCCGCCCAGCATCAAAATTCCCTTTTCAAACGTCTGAGGAGGAATTCTGAAATTACTCATACTATAAAATTGCTTGAAGCCCACTTTTTTAGTCGAGCGGATCATATCCTGCGTTACGGGTATATGTTTACTGGCCGACTCTGAAGTGCCTGAGCTTAATGCGAAATATTTCACTTTCCCCGGCCAGGTTACATTCTCTTCGCCCTCCAGGCAACGGTGCCACCAGGACGCAAACATGTTGTTATAATTATGAAAAGGAACCTGTTGCCGGAATTCTTTTTCCCAGTCCAGGGATTCAGACAACATACGATCAAATCCATATCGCTTGCCAAATGCCGTATATTGCCCGCGCTCCAACAGATAGCGCAAGGCGTGTCGTTGGTACGTTTTAGGGCTGGCAACCTTGATTTTAAATTGTTTCCGGATCCGTAAAGAACGTGATATAAGGTTTCCAAGTATGGCCATACGATTCGACTAAAGTATTATCAAACAAAGTACTCTTGATACAAACCGGCAAAAATAAGACAATTGTATCTCCCGGAAGATAACATTTAAAATGCCACTTATTGTTTATTCAAATTTAACATACTCAATATTTTAGCTCTGTTGTTCCTCTTCCCTGACATTCCGGGCCGTTAAAAAGCCTAGAACAGAAACGGTCAGGACTATAAGGTAAAACCAAAATCAAATATTTTTGTTTTACCTTATAGTCATGCTTCTTATAACATCAAATCGTTTATTCAATGAATAACAGCACTTCTGCTACCATTTTACTAGCCACAGATTATTCTCCCTCTGCTCAGAATGCGGCAACCTATGCTCTTCATGTAGCCAAATTGTTCAATGTCCACCTGGAGCTGGTACATGCTTACATCATTCCATTTGCCTACACAGATAGTCCCGTGCCCCTGCTTAACGTCGAAGAAATACAACAGATAGCAGAAAGCAGCATGCAAAGCGAGCTGGAGCGCCTCAAAAGCAGGGCCCCCTCTGTCTCGATCAGCACCAAATTAATGCCCGGTGATATTACAGATTGCCTGGCAGAAATAATTGATGACCGGAAGCCCTTACTCGTCATTATGGGTACATCCGGCTCCGGATCAGATTCCATACTCTGGGGCAGCATGGCGGTAAAAGCGCTGCGTAATCTTAAAGCGCCTGTATTAGTTGTCCCATCACATGCCAACTGGACTCCTCCTGAAAAGCTATATTTCGCTGCCGACTACGACCAAATATCCGACAGAACCCCTTCGGCAGAAATACTGAATTGGGCACAGCGCCTGGATGCGCAACTGGACGTGGTCCACGTAGATAAAACTGGTGCGGCAAATCAGCCACCTGAGCTTTTACAGCAATTGCTGGCAAGCGCTTCTCCCCAATATCACACAGTTGTCGAAGAAAATATTGAAGAGGGTATCACTTCCTTTTTGCAACAAATGAAGACAGGTTGGTTACTGGTTATTCCTAAAAAATACGGCTTCTTTGAAAACATATTCCATAAAAGCCGGACGAAACTACTGACCAAGGTTAGCCACATCCCCATACTGGCATTGCACCAGGAGTAAAAATTTCCATAGCCACTTCTCTTTCTCCGATTTCTCCAACTATAATAAAAAGATAAGGTCGTGTTGTAGTCCCCACCGGACAATCAACACGACCTTATCTTTCAGGTTATTTTATATCGCCATTAACTAGCTGTCTAATACAGAGTCTGAGGCGGTCGAGTCTTCTGATTTGGCATCAACATTTTCTTTATTTTTCAGGGCTTCGCTCACCGGCAAGCTATCTGCAGCAGGCAATACATCTGCTGTGTGTGCATCATCCCACGGACGTTTCCCAATCAGCCTTTCCAGGTCATCTTTAAACAATACCTCTTTTCTTAACAATTCTTCGGCCAGTACTTTTAGTGCATCAACATGCTGACTCAGTAATTCCTTAGCCCTGACATATTGCGATTCAATAATACTGCGTACTTCCTGGTCAATCAATTCTGCAGTAGTGTCTGAATAAGGTTTACTCATACTATATTCCTGCTGAGAATCGTGGAAAGATACATGCCCCACCTTGTTGTTCATACCGTAGATGGACACCATAGAGTAAGCCATCCGTGTAATACGCTCCAGGTCGTTCTGGGCGCCGGTGGATATCCTTCCGAAAATCAGTTCTTCTGCAGCCCGGCCACCAAACAGTCCTACTAACTGATCATTCATCTGCTCTGTAGTGTACAGGAATTGCTCTTTAGGAAGATATTGTGCATAACCTAATGCCGCTACGCCACGGGGAACAATGGATACTTTAACCAGTGGATGAGCATGCTCCAGGAACCAGCCGCAAATAGCATGCCCCGCTTCATGGAAAGCAATGATTTTCTTCTCTTCCGGCGAAATAATCTTGTTCTTCTTCTCCAAACCTCCTATCACCCGGTCAATAGCGTCATTAAAATCCTGCATGCGCACCTCTGTTTGTCCTTTCCGTGCAGCTATCAAAGCAGCCTCGTTGCAAATATTGGCAATATCAGCCCCGGCAAAACCCGGTGTTTGCGATGCCAACTTCTTGATATCCAAGTCTGCAGCTTTCTTAATGGGCTGAAGATGTACATTAAAGATCTTTTCGCGACCGTTTACATCCGGCACGTCAATGGATATCTGGCGATCAAAACGACCCGGACGCAGTAAAGCGGTATCTAGTACATCCGGACGGTTCGTTGCCGCCAGGATAATAATACCACTGTCGCCACCAAAACCATCCATTTCTACCAGGAGTTGGTTTAGCGTATTTTCACGCTCATCGTTGCTCATAACAGCGTTTTTCCCGCGGGCACGTCCAATAGCATCAATCTCATCTATAAATACGATACAAGGCGCTTTATCCCTTGCCTGTTTAAACAAATCCCGAACACGGCTGGCGCCTACCCCCACAAACATCTCTACAAAGTCAGACCCGGACATGGAAAAGAAAGGCACCTGAGCTTCTCCGGCTACAGCCTTGGCCAACAAGGTTTTACCCGTACCAGGGGGACCTACCAACAGGGCGCCTTTGGGAATTTTACCACCCAGTAATGTGTATTTTTTGGGATTCTTCAGGAAATCCACGATCTCCATCACCTCTACTTTTGCTTCATCCAAACCGGCTACATCGTTAAACGTAATATTTACCTTTGTGCCCTTTTCAAATAATTGGGCCTTTGATTTGCCGATGCTGAAAATTCCACCGCCAGCACCGCCGCCAGCCGGGCCCATTTTTCGGAATATAAGCACCCACATAGCAATCAGTATAATCAGTGGCAATAAGGCCGTACTCAAAAAATCGCGGAAGAAACTGCCCCTGTTTTCCACCTCAACCGGCACTTGAGGCCGGCCCTCGGTAGCATAGGTCTTCATCACTTCCTGGAAGTTACGGTCAAAAACTTCGTAAGAGCCTATATTGAATTTAAAATCAGGTTCATCCGGATTCTTGGCCCCAAACATAGGGGGCCGGCGTTCAGTGGGTGTATTAGCCGGATCCGATTTCAAGAGGAATACTTCTGCTATTTCCTTATTAACGATCACTACTTTCCGTACCAATCCTTTATCCAGGTAATTCTGTTTGAATTCCAGGAAAGATTTTTGCTTTTCGGTAGACTGGATATTGCTTCCGAAAAAATTAAGACCAATCAATGCAATTACGATCAGTCCGTATATCCAGTACATATTAAATTTCGGTCCCTTACGCTTGGGCTGGTTACCGTCCAACCTGGGTGGCAAGCCACTATTTCCTCCCGGCCTGTTTGTATTCTCTTCCATAAAACGTCTTCAATCTTTGCTTATTGGCTTCCTGGCAGGATGTCACCAGACAGACAAATAACTTTTATTTTTACATTCAATGCCCACACCCTATTTTCTGTTTCAACGAGCATCTTTTTCCTTGCGCCGGAACAATTCTGTGCCGGTACTATGCAGCGTTGTGTTCCATACTTTCTGCGTCCATCCATAATCCTTCCAGATCATAAAACTTCCGCTCTTCTTTCTGGAATATATGCACTACAATATTCACATAATCCACCAGTGTCCATAATTGCCCGTTTTCTACATGATAAGGTCTTTCCTGGCATACCTTATGCACCTCCTCCTCAATATTGGTGGCTATGGCATTAAGTTGAATATGGGATTGTGCTTCGCATAAGATAAAAAAGTCAGCCACAGCCTCATCAATATTTCTTAAATCCAGGGAAGTTATACGTTCCCCTTTTTTATCCTGTATGGCTTGAATAATGGTGGTAAACAGCTGGCTATCGCGGGTAGTGCGGACTTCAGATTTTGTACGGCTTTTCAGTGAGCTGATAATTTTCTCCAATGCTTGTGCTGATATTCGTTATTAAATTATATTGCGTTCAAAATTAAGGAATCTTTTGGCACGAAACACAGAAAATCCAATCCCAAAATGGCTGCAATACTTTGACATAATAGAAAGTACCAACAATTATGCCATGCAATTAGTTGACGACGGAATGGCACAGCAGGGCCAGGTCATTTGGGCGGCACACCAGTCTTCGGGGAAGGGGCAAAGAGGAAAAAAATGGGAGAACGATGCCGGCAACCTGATGATGAGCCTGATCGTAAAGCCTGCATTGCCTCCTGATAAACAGTTCCTGCTGAGCATGACGGTTGCTGTAACCCTTGCAAACTATCTGCAAAACCTGTATAACGAATGGCAGGTTGCCATAAAATGGCCCAACGACATCTATATTAATGACAAAAAGGCATGTGGCATACTTATTGAAAATGTGCTTCGCGGCATGGAGTGGAGCTTTGCTATTATTGGGATAGGACTCAATGTCAACCAAACAGACTTCCCTAAAGATCTCGTAAATGCTACTTCTTTACGCATAGCAGCTCAAAAGAAATTTGAATTGCTTGAGATCATTAAAGACTTGCGCGCCGGTATTATCAACGAGAGTCAGCAATTGCCCGCCGTCGATGTCTATAATCTGTTAAACCGATACAATAACCTGCTGTTCAGGAAAGGACAGGAAGTAACCTTTAGAGAAAGCATGGGAAAAAGACAATTCCAGGCATTTGTCCAGGAAGTTGATCTTTCCGGGCGATTGATATTGCTCAGTCACCAGGGGATCGAGCAATATCGCTTTGGTGAATTAGAATGGATATTGAGCTGATATAGCACGAAAAAGCCTGCTGTCTTTTCAGGGCAACAGGCTGCGGCAACATAAATTGCCTTTGTGCATGAACCTATTTTATAACTTATTCTTTATCTTTTTTAAGATCTTCTTTAACCTCTTTAGCTTTCTCCTCTACCTTACGAGCACCTTTCTTTGTTTCGTCCTTTACATCCCGGGCAAACTCTTTGGCATCCTCTTTTACGGAATGCGCTGCGTCTTTTACATCTTCCTTAGCTTTCCGGGCTGCGTTTTTCGTATCTGAAATAGCGGTATCTACACGCTGTCCTAAAGTTGGATCCTCATTCTGAGTGGTTGTCTCCACCTCGGTGGTAGTTTGAGTCGAGCCATCGGGATAGATCATCGTATCGGTTTCTATGGTCGTTTCTGTAGTGGTCTGACCGGAATTACAAGCTGTCAGCAGGAAAGTTAAAGCGAGTGGCAACGCGGCCAGGACAATCATTCTTTTTTTCATATATTAAGCGTTATTGTCCTAATTATACAATTGCCTTACTTTTTTGTTCAGGTTCTTTTAAGAAAGAGGTTATAATATTCAGTGTATCCGTTATGGCCTGTTCCAGATTGTCGTTCACCACAACATGATCAAAACGGTCGGCAAATGTAAGTTCGTCGGCAGCTTTGTCCAGTCGCTCCTGCAGGTTTTGAGCCGATTCCGTTCCTCTGGCACGTAATCGCTTTTCCAGCTCCTCCATAGAGGGCGCCTTGATAAAAAGGGTAACAGCCTTATCTCCCAAAAGTGATTTAATATTTAAAGCGCCTTGTACATCTATATCTACCAGGGGAGCGCGATTTTCTGCCCATATGCGGTCCACCTCCGACTTCAACGTACCGTAGTACTTTCCTGTATACACCATTTCCCACTCGATAAAAGCTTCAGCAGCTATCTTTTCTTTGAAGGAAGCTTCTGTCAAAAAATAATAATCCCGGCCATCCTGTTCTCCGGGACGCGGCTCCCGTGTACAGGCCGAGATAGAAAACGCCAAAAGAGGTGATTGTTGTAGCAATCGCTTCACGATTGTGGTTTTCCCGGAACCAGAAGGCGCTGTTATGATAATAATTTTGTTCAAAATAAAACAGACATTAAAAAATCAAAGAGACCCGGCCGGCAGCCGGGTTGATATTGCTTTCCTCACTAACCTGGTTCGGCCCGCAACCTCTTAACCTATCTAATCACATTTCCTACTGCCGCAACCCACCGGAAGCTTTATTTCTGAGCCTGTCCAGCTGTTTGGTTTTTAGACTTCTGACTTTTGGCATTTGTCTTTTCTACATACTGTTCCAGATCGGCTACCGCTTCCAGGGCATTCATATACTTCCCCAATATTTTACCGTCCGGTCCCACCAGGAAGGCTTGAGGAATAAATGCAATCCCGTATTGCGTTGCCGCTTCGCCATGCCATTTCTTCAGATCGCTTACATGATACTCCCATAAAAGGTTATCTTTTTCTATAGCCTTCTGCCAGGCTTCCGGATTCGTATCTAAAGACACACTAAAAACCGTAAAGCCTTTAGGAGCATTCTTAAATTTCAGGCCCTTGTATTTTTCATAGACTTCTACCAATTCGGGATTAGCGCGGCGACAGGGACCGCACCAGCTGGCCCAAAAGTCGATAAGCACGTAGCGCCCTTTATTGACTTCTTTAAGTGAATACGTTTTCCCTTTCGGATTACTGTAGTTTAGTTCAGGAGCAATCTGTCCTGTTTTTATCTTCGTATTTTCATACTGTGCGTCTGCTGTAAAGCAGGTTGCAGCCAGTAAAAAGCAAATTCCTGTTAATAAACGTCTCATCCGGCAAATATACAAATAGGTAATGTTAAGTAAGAAATCTACAATAAAAATTAAGAACAATAACCATATGGCAATCAACCCATAATACAAAATACAGATGCGTCACTCACGGTATTCGAAGCAGCCGATAGTAGGTGCTACACCGTCTCTCGTATAGCCGTCCAGGTCCTTAGTGATACCCGGCAGTACAATGCCCTTACCAATTGCAGGCGAGCCAGGTAATAAATGATAGTCGTCTGTCGCCCGGTCTTTAAACATCGGATCCTGATTCAGTATATTACCTGACCCGGTAACAAAAGCAGGAACACCATCTTTATTTCGCAATAGAGAATTATTAACAACAATCGACACTGGATACTCGGGGCGATAATCAAAAATCGCCTCATACTCCAGCGATCCATATACAATACAATTTCTTATCTGTGCTTGTAAAGGTGCCCCTACGTATTCTGTTTGCGAAATGGGGCGATAATTCTGCACCACCATGCTCCCATATTCTGAATGGGATAAATAAGTACTTCCATAAGTACCGATAGTGCAATAATCCAATTTATAATCTCCACCTTCCACCAGTGCCACGTTTTCCTGCCCACACTCTACTATCCGGCAATTTTCTGCATGGATGGTACTGGTATAAGCTAGTAATCCCCTTGTTTGCGAAGAACGTATTACCGTATTCTTTATTCTAAGCTTAGGTATACCATTTCTGACCGTATCCCGGTCTACCTGTATTGTTCCTCCCTCAACCATACGATCACCCAATTTCGTCACTGCCCCCCCATTCTTAAATACAGCATAATCAATTTCATTATTATAGCTCTCATCGGTAAAATATATACCGCCCCATTGCCCCGGAATATCCAGGTAATCGCCAATCCACACCAGGGGGTCGAGGCGGTCACCCTGAAAAACCACGCTATCCTCCTTAGTACCCTGTATCTTTAAGGTTCCTCTAACATACAAGCGGGAATCCTGGTGTACATATACCCGTACCCCGGCCGGTATCGTCAGGGTTTGTCCCAGGTCTACCAGGGCATTGCGCATATTTACATAAGGCCGG
>JBEBWN010000057.1:0-15205 GCA_040392235.1 Taibaiella helva
GCCGGAAAAGAAAAAAAATCACGCTTTTATTAGGTTTTTACCATAGAATGCCTGTGTCCCAAACTAGTGTTAAGTTAAAAGTGGAAAGTCAAAACCAAAATTAGCAATATGTTGATGTGCAATTAACTATTGATAATAAATCGCAACCGTATGCTTAACAGAATACTATCGTCCTTTTAATGTTCTGTAATGATAGTAAAACCAGCATTTTTTGTTAGTGGACATGAGCGACACGCCCGCCTCAGCCAAGGGAAAGCGTGGCACTTTGAAGCGAGAAAGTAACCGTAGCAATACAATGGCTCTAAAACACCATCTGCGAGTAGTTGAAAACTAGCAAACTAAAACACTTGTCAATAACAGCTGTGTATGCCTTTGGTCTCCGGATAGACCGCCAAATGAACGCGTCCATGCCGACCTCGTGGAGGCCCCCTGAACATGAATAGGATGTTTATGCTTGTGCCAAGCCCTTCGGGGCTCAGGGTAACAATGAATAGGACAATGGCAGGGAACGAAATACGATCATACTCGTCATGGGTACGGGTTTATTCCCTTCGAAAATACAATTAAACCGAAAATACACGCATGTCCTGCCCGGTTTGGCGTTGGCGGGAGGCTTTTGTTAGGGATTAAGCGATTGATTATTGCCCAGTGAGCTTATGTTGCATGCTCATTCTAATCATTATCGGGCAGGCGTTCTGTCAAATAAAGATAAGGCTCGAGCATGTGGTGCACAAAGACGTTTTTCGTATTATCCTTATAGAGCTTATAATAATCGTCGTCGGCCAGCAATACAATATGCTGCCCTACCCGCACAAAATCGGCACTAGGATAAAATTCGGGTAAATGCATTGCCCCGGTGTTTTTCACAACCTGCTTGCCTACCACGCGTCCCAGGTATTTTTCAAAATTCCGCTGGGCCTTCCGGGTGGGCTTATCCAACCGGTTAAAAGCATGTCGCGCTACCCAGTTCAGCGGGAACTTTTGTTTTTTGATCAGCTGCGGGGCCTGTATGAAGACATTCGTTTTATTAAAATCGTCAATAGTCTGAACTGAAAAAGGCGTTTCCGGTACCCAATCGGCCGAATTGACAACGTTATAGGCCCAACCCATCTGAGTCCGGGCCTCGTATTCATGAGCAAAATACAAATTGCCCGGCTTGGGAGCCGCGCTGCAATAGGTCTTTATGCGGATATCTGCCGGTAATTGTCCCTGTTGTTGCAAACTGTATAAATAAGCTGTAAATAAATAAGCAATGGCACCGCCCTGGCTATGTCCGGTCACGATCCAGTCCCTCGTACCTTGCACGTACAACGAATCTATTTTGGGCAGGATATCGCCAGCCAGGTAGCCCGTTGCGATCGTCCAGCCGCAATGTACCGCAGCCTTCGGGTTACGAGCCAGATTATAAGAGAATTTTCGGCCGTCGGCCAGAGTCATTGTCCCCTTTGCCGGAAACATTGCCGAGTAAAAATTAGCCAGCCAGCTTAATTGGGAGGCAACTGTCCCCCTGATATTGATCACGGCAACACCATCATCCCGCAGCCATAATTGCCACCTGTTTTCCAGGCCCATAACCGCCGATGTGTACACCAGTGCGGCATGTTGGGGTTGTGGAAATTTAAGAAAATAGCTGGAGTCACCCTGGTAAGCGGACATTTTGAGCAGATTAATATATTCTGCCTTATCAAAGCCAGGCCGGAGTTGGGCAAAGGCCAGTTGCGGAAGGAATAACAATACTGCGTACCCATAGATGCGAAAAAGTTTCATTACTGCAGGGATTAATGATATTGTTCACAAGATAAATACAAAATACATTAATAGTACCCCGCGTTATAGGCTGCCCCTAAATTTATTCTTCTTTCGGGCTACCGGATTCCTCCCATTCTACATCGGTATGTTCGTTACTCTTCTGTACAATACCATAAATAGCCTTGGCGTGACCGTAGATTTTACTATTATACTTATTGCCCAATACAATTATGGTAAAGTTATCTTTTATAAAGCGGTAGAAAACGGTATTATTGCCATGCCACCAACCATTATGATAAATGACTTTATTGCCATCCGGGAAGTTAAGCATACGCCACCCCAGACCATAGTTCTTTACTCCCGGCCGTTCATTCGAATACCCCTTATAGGCCATTTGCAGCGTCCTGTCATTGAGCAGGGCATGCTTGTAAAATGACTGATCCCAGCGGTACATATCCTCTACCGTACTATAGATGCCTTTGTCGCCATAAACGCCATCTTCATGCGTTTCCGGGAAAATCCGCCAGTTAAACTGGTAGCTCTGCGTAATGATGTCGTTATACCCGGACCGGTCCGTAGGATCATATACAAAGGTATTCTTCATACCCAAGGGCTCGAAAATAAATTCCCGCATAAATTGTTTATACGACATCTTCGCTACCTCTTCGATAATCCGGGCCAGCATGGCGTAATTGCTATTACTGTATTCGAACCGGGTGTTGGGACGGGAATTAAGTTTAGGACGGTACCGGGCAAAAATCTGCAGCAGGTCTTCGTTATACATCGGCGCTGCCGACTTCCAATACCGGCTACCCATTTTTGTATAATCGGGTAACCCACTTCTTTGGTTCAGCAACATTGTAATAGTGATGTCCGGATAGGGAAAATCTTTCAAATAATGCTGCACCGGCATATCAATATCCAGATATTTATTTTGATGCAACCAAAGTATCGCTGTAGCCGTAAATGGCTTGGAAGTCGAGGCCAGCTGACTGGGATTTTGTGCACACAAGAGGGTCCCTTTTCCTTTATCACAATAACCGAAATATCGCTCGTAAAGTATCTTTCCCTTATATCCTACCAGCACGCTGCCATTAAAACCTGCCTTCGTTTCCCTACGGTAAAAAGAATCCAATTGCCTGATCAACTCCTGGCCCTCGGGCGAGGCGGTATCGGAAAACTCCAGTTTTACAGGGGCATAAACGTTTTCCGGGGGAGCCAAGAGCGGTTTGGCTTCAGCACTTTGCTCCGATACTGTCTGGCAGGCAACAAAAAAAAGGGCAAAAGAAAAAAGGAAAAAAACAACTTTATTTAACTTCATTAGAATCTTCAATTTTTATAAGCCATAGAATAGTTTCACCCTATGGTATGCATCGGCTGTTCTTCCCCGCATTTGCCTTGCTACACATATATCATTTCCGCTCCGCAGCTATGCAGTCCGGAATAATTAAAACAACCACCGGTATTTTATTTATTTCGTCAAAGTTATGACCTATAAATCGGGCAATATATGGTTTAACTCCTTTTTGACATATACCACTACATCATCAATAAAATCGAAATAATATTGATTGAGCTCGTAATAATGGGTCACTAATATCTCATAGGCCTTTTCACTTTCCTGCAAATATCGGGCTCGGCGTACCAAACCATTAAATGCATTTTGCATTCCCTTCAGCGTGCGGTAATTATAAAGCCAATTTTGCGACCGCATATAAGGCAGCATATCGCGGAAAGCGGCAGGCATATACGATAGATAGGCGTTCATACCGGCGTAGGTGCTTTCTGCGAAATCAGACAAATGTTTCTCGCTATGGAAAAAACGGGGATCATTTGCCAGAAAATGGTCGTACAGGCTGTCAACAAAGGCGCCAGCGTATAAACGGTAGTCAGTGCGGAACAAAGCTTTGGCTTTCAGCGAGGAGAAGTGCTGATCAGCAAAAAGATCTATTTTCCGGTGCAATAAAATTCCCTGCCTGATCATCTCCGGATAATCATCCAATATTTTTTTCCCCTTTACAAAATCACCGATCATGTTACCCGTTAACAATTCCGGATGACCGAAGGAAAGGAATGCATGTCCTAAATAATTCAAAGCGCAATATGTTAAATAATATTATAGTAAACCAAGACCGCCCTTGCCGGCCGGCTATTTTTTCTGTTGCGTCAGGTAGTTATAATCCTTTAAAAGTTGTTGCAGGAACGCATCCGGAGCGCCTGCCATTTTTACCGCCAATACTTCTTCGATCTTATAGGCCACCTGGTAAATATGTCGCTCTACATCTTTGTTCCGTTTCCTTCCTATCAGATTCCGGATAACATGTATATCCCTGTCCGAGAGCTGTAACACCTCGGGGTACGAGGGGATGTAACTGGTTTCTGTTATGTCCATATATATGGTATCGGCAATATTCATTTTGTGATGGACATCAACCACAACAGTTCCTGCCGCCAGGTCGCCCAGCCGCTGACTGTCGGTTGAAACCAATATAGAAATAATATCCGGAAGAGCTACCAGGGCCAGGATAAATGCTATACCCAGGAAGTAAACAGGAGCTTCGGCACCGACAACAATTACCAGGAAATAATTGGGAAGAAACAACATCCAGCGCAATAACAACTGCGACAAGGTAGCTGATGCGCCTTCCCTGTTGATCACCTTAATGCCCATCAGCCATTTACCGGGACTCCGTCCATTCATCAATACCTCGAACAGCAGATGATAGAACATAACCGGAAAAACCAGGGTAAACAACGCCAACGCAAATTCCATACCCACAGCATTCCGCCAGGACAGCCGTCTGCCATCATACAGCATATCATAAACAAAAAATATCATAATATAGCTGTACAAAAACAGGATGATCAGGTCGGCCATCCAAGCCAATGCCCTCTTATAAAAGGGTGCCAGGGCGAATTCCAGACTGATGTTAAACGGAGTAGATACGGTAAACAGTGACAAAACAATTCCTTTTTTCCTTTACGATACAGTTTCCCCGGTTTGTGCTCCTTTTCGCTCGCATTTAACCTGCGCATCCATTACTGCCATGGCTACCATGCTGCAAATTTGCCGCACCGTGCTGCCCAACTGTAATATATGTACCGGCTTGTTCAGGCCCATCAGTACAGGCCCGATCACTTCAAAGCCGCCGACTTCCATCAATAAGTTATAGGCAATATTGCCCGACGATAAATTGGGAAATATCAGGGTATTCACATCGCCCTCTACCAGGGGCGAGAAGGGATAACTGTCTTTTAATATCTCTTTATTGAACGCGAGCGAAGCCTGTATCTCACCATCTACAATCAGCTCCGGATCTTTTTCTTTCACTATTTGCAAAGCATCGCGCACCATTATTGCTTCGGGAGTCCGGCTGCTGCCGAAATTCGAGTAAGACAACATGGCTATACGAGGCACTACATTAAACTGCTTTACCTCCTTGGCTGTAAGCAGCGTAATATCGGCCAGTTGCTCTGCAGTGGGGTTCAGGTTAACCGTAGTATCGGCCAGGAATAAGGGCCCCTGTGGTCGTAATATGATATACATACCCGCCACTTTTTTCACCCCATGCTCCATTCCGATAATTTCCAATGCAGGGCGTATCGTATCCGGGTAATTCCGGGTCAGGCCACTGATCAATGCGTCTACCTCCCCTGTTTCCACCATCATACAACCGAAATAGTTGCGCTCCCGCATAATCTTCTTTGCTTCATAGATATTGAAGCCGCGCCGGTTTCTTTTTTCGAAGAACAGGTTGCCAAAAGCAATGCGCTTTTCCGTCATTTCTTCACTTCGCGGATCAATAATCGGGACATCCCGGAGATCTATATTATTTTCCTTCAGTAGTTGGCTTATCCGCTTTTCATTTCCCAATAAGATCGGGTGAGCTATTCCTTCCTCTTTTACGATCTGTGCCGCCTTTAATACTTTTACATTATCAGCTTCAGCAAAAACAACTTTACGGGGATCTTTGCGGGCCTTACTGTTCAGTACGCGTACAATAAAATTATCTAATCCCAGGCGCGCCGAAAGTTCCTGGTCATATTTTTCCCAATCTGCTATAGGCTGCCGGGCTACGCCGCTTTCGATAGCAGCCTTTGCCACCGCCGGCGCAACAGTGGTTAATAATCGCGGATCCAGTGGCTTGGGTATAATATATTGGGGGCCAAACTGCAGGCTTTTATCGCCATAAGCCATCAATACCATGTCGGGTACCTGCTGTTTGGCCAGGTCCGCCAGGGCCTTTACTGCAGCCATTTTCATTTCTTCATTAATCCCGGTAGCCCTGACATCCAGAGCGCCCCTGAAAATAAAAGGAAACCCCAACACATTATTTACCTGGTTAGGATAGTCAGACCGTCCGGTAGCCATAATAACATCAGGCCTGGCAGCACAGGCTTCCTCCCAGCTGATCTCCGGGTCGGGGTTGGCCATTGCAAAAACAATAGGCCTGTCTGCCATACTTTGCACCATCGTGCGGGTCAGCACATCTGCCTTACTCAGCCCGATAAATACATCCGCACCTTTCATCGCATCTTCCAGACTTTCTAAATTCGTCTCCCGTACAAACTCCGACTTCATACTATCCAAACCTGTCCTCCTGCTATGGATCACACCCTTGCTATCCAGCATCAGTATATGCTCTTTACGTGCCCCTAATGCTATATACAATTTGGCGCAGGCTATAGCAGCCGCACCGGCTCCGTTGACAACGAACCGCACCTCCTCGATTCGCTTACCAACCAGTTCGAGTGCATTCAGTAAAGCAGCTGCCGAAATAATAGCAGTGCCATGCTGATCATCATGCATAACCGGAATATTTAATTCCTCCTTTAGCCGCCGTTCTATCTCAAAACACTCCGGCGCCTTGATATCTTCAAGGTTAATGCCTCCAAAGGTGGGTTCCATAGCTTTAACCACCCGGATAAACTCATCAACATCTTTGGTTTGCAACTCAATATCAAAAACATCGATATCGGCAAATATCTTAAACAACACGCCCTTCCCTTCCATTACCGGCTTACCCGCTTCCGGGCCTATATCGCCCAAGCCGAGGACCGCTGTTCCGTTACTGATAACGGCCACAAGATTGCCCTTGGCCGTATATTTGTATACATCTTCCGGGTTACGGTGAATGGCCATACAGGGTTCCGCTACCCCCGGAGAATAAGCCAGAGAAAGGTCACGCTGTGTCTTTGTGTTTTTGGTGGGAACGATTTTTATCTTACCCGGCCTGCCCTGGCTATGATAATCCAAAGCATCCTGTGGGTCTATTTTCCGTTTGTTCATATAAAGCAAATTTAATCAAATACCCGACAACTGGCTTTTGCTATTTGCTTATTAAAAGACAAAGGGCACAAAAAGCAAAGCCGCCTTACCCTAAAGTATTGCGGGAAAGATACGGGATAGGGTAGGACACAGCCGGCTTCGGGAAAGCCGGAAAAGACCGGCTGGCGGGCTGGCGTTGCACCAACGCATCGGCAACAACTTCAATTAAATGATCAACTCGTTCAGGACTCCAGCTCCAGGATACGTTCAAACAGGCTATTATACTGTTCCTGTATTTCCTGCAGCCGCGCAGTACAGGCTGCGTACTCCCCTTCCACTTTCTTAAACTGGTCCCGGTTAGCATACAAAGCGGGATCGGTCATGGCCGCCTCCAATTGGGCTTTCTGCTCTTCTAACTGGTTTAACGCCGCTTCTGCTTTATCAAATTCCCGTTGATGCTTTTGTAACGCCTTCTTCTTATCGCCCAACGGTTTTTGTTCCGGCGCTTTCACCACTTTGGGCGTCTCCGCCGGCTTGGCAATTACTTTTTCAACCGGGATTGCTGCAGCGGCCAGGCGTTCCTGCCGCTCCTGCTTCCAGGTAACCAGCTCTTCATAAATTCCGGGGAAGGAATTGACTTTGCCATCTTCTATCTCCCAATACTTATTAGCGGTCCGGCTAACAAAATAGCGATCGTGCGAAATCAGGATATAACTGCCCTCATATTGATTTAAGGCTTCAATCAACAATTCCACCGATTGCATATCCAAGTGGTTCGTCGGCTCATCCAACAACAGGAAATTGGCTTTACTGGCAATAACCTTTGCCAGCGCTACCCTGGCCTTTTCACCGCCAGATAATACTCTTATTTTTTTGAATACGTCATCACCGGTAAACAGGAAACAGCCTAATAACTGTCGTAACTGGAGCTCGGTCTTGCCGCTACCGCAGTTCTTCATCTCATCCAGTATAGTGTCTTCCAGGTGTAACGATTCCAGTTGATGCTGGGCATAAAAGCTTTCTCTTACATTATGCCAGCCACTCCGTTCTCCTTCGAAAGTCTCCATTCCGGATACCATGCGCATCAGTGTGGAGTTCCCTTTCCCGTTGGCGCCAATCAATGCAATCTTGTCGCCCCGTACGATTTCTGCTTCCGTGTTTTTAAGGATATTGAGATCTCCGTAGCTTTTAGAAGCATTTTTCAAATGGCAGATGATCTTACCGGGTTGCACGTCAACATCAAAACTGATATTAATTTTCGGGGTGCTATCGCCAGGCAGTTCGATACGGTCCAGTTTTTCCAGTTTCTTCAAGGCGCTCTGGGCCTGTTTTGCTTTTGTAGCCTTTGCTTTAAAACGCTCTATAAACCGCTCTTGCTGGCTTATATACTTCTGCTGGTTTTCATATTCCCGTTCCAGGAACTCCATCCGGGTAGCCTTCTCCATTTCGTAGAAGGAGTAATTACCGCTGTAAATATGTAGCTTTTGCTGAAACAGTTCTACTATTTTAGTAACCATCCGGTCGAGGAAAAAACGATCATGCGACACGATAATAACCGTACCGGGATAATTTTGCAAATAGCGTTCCAACCACTCGATCGATGGCAAATCCAGGTGGTTGGTTGGTTCATCCAGCATCAGTATATCCGGTTGTTGTAACATGAGCTTAGCCAGCAACACGCGCATCCGCCATCCACCACTGAACTGGTTATAAGGCTTCTGCAAATCCTGCGTGGAAAAGCCGAGGCCTTCCAATACTTCCGCTGTACGATGCTCCATTTCATAACCACCGGCCAGCTCGAAATCATGCAACTTCTCACTATAGGCCAACAGCAAGGCCTCATCTTCCGGCTTGTGCTCCAGCTCTTGCATCAGCGCCTGCATTTCCCCTTCTATAGTCACAGCCTTTTCAAATGCCGTAGTACCTACGGCCAATATGGAATCATCAGTAGAAAAACTCAAAAGATCCTGGTTAAAAAAACCGATCGACGTGTCGTTAGCGCGTTGAATATTCCCGCCGTCAATCGTATACTCTCCCATAATCAGCCTTAATAAGGTAGACTTACCGGCTCCGTTAGGTCCAATCAAACCAATTCTCTCGTTTGTTCCTATTTGCCAATTGGCCTCGTCCAGCATAGGACGGGCGCCAAAAGAAAACGAAACACTATTCAATGCTAGTAACATAAAAATTCTTATTGCGGAAGGTATATCTTATGCGTAACATAAGCCCGCTTTATACGGCAGGTATCCGTGGTAACGAATGTTCTTAATACTGCGCCCTCCCTTTCTTCGCGCCCTTTTCACCGGAATATCAGTATACCAACAGGCTATATTTCAGAAAGCACACAAATAACCATCACCGCCAACCATCGGCAAAGCAAAAGTTGCTCCACGGGTTTTACCTGCTTTACATATTATTTAAATTATTTCCTATTCTCCGTATTTACCTTAAATATCCAGGCGGATTGTCTTTTGAAAAGAGTTTCCTTTCCCATCCTTACCAGAAATCTGCCATTGTACATTATCCAGAACCACATCAGACGGATTGTCGCCAGGCCGTCTTATCTTTTTTACATCCTTTAACCAAGCCTGTATGGAGCGGCGGTTCGTTTTCCGCTTACGCAGCTCCCTATCTGTCGCATTTGTTAATTTAGCATTGGTTACCTGCAGGAAATCCGGGCGGTCCAGGCTATTCAGGTTAAAACTTCTTTTGGTACCATTGCCTGATGTCGATACGGCCGTCCAATCAGATGTGTACAGCCCCAGGCTACGCAGATCTACCATTCCCAAAGAAGATTTGAGCATTAGCTGTGATTGGTATCTCTGGCGCACACTCACTTCTTTGGCGCCGTATACATATACTTTTGCTTTCGTCAGTCCTGGCGAGGTTAACATATAGGCCACGCCATCCTGCTTCCGGGGATCCTGTTTCTTAATTTCCCGGGCCTCCATACCGCCCAATACGACCTGGATATCTCCAAAATTTATTGTAAAGCCCTTTTCAAGCGATCCCTGCCGGGTATTTGTAGTTATTGTATCTGCAGCAGGTGCCGCTGCTTTTGGTGCTTCCTCCGGAAGCTTGTCCTCTTTGGCTTCCGTCGCTCCGGCTGGCGACCCAATGTCCAAAACATCGTCCTTTAAATATTGCGAATCCGTTTCCGTTACAATCGTGGCCGAATCGCCCAGGATAATAGCTCCCCTCTGCCCGTTACTGCCCATTTCCGAGCAAGAAGAGGCCAACATAGACAAACACGCTATATACAAAAAACTATATTTCATCTATTTAAATTTGTTTACTAGAAACAGTAATCGATCTTTATTTCGTAAAGATTCTCCTATACCATTCCTGCGGAAGTACTGCTGTGCTGCAATTTTGCGCTAAGGTACAATATCATCTGTACATATAATAAAGCGCCTTATTATATTGCAACAATTTCATGTATATGTTCCTAATTGCGAAGAGGCCGCTCTAAAGGTCGGCCTCCTGCAATAAAATAAATATATTAAACCAATAAAGATTCCTGAGCAGGCTTATCCGTTCATACCCTCTGTCTGTGCCTCTTTATGTATTTTCTTTACTAATCCTTGCAATACATTTCCTGGCCCGCATTCTGTAAACTGGCCAGCGCCATCCGCCACCATATTTTGTATAGTCTGTGTCCAACGTACCGGAGCAGTTAATTGATTGATTAAGTTGGCTTTAATTTGCTCGGGGTCGGTGTACTCTAAGGCGTCGACGTTTTGATATACAGGGCATACCGGCTGGTTGAAAGCCGTTTGCTCAATAGCTTGTTGTAGTTCGGTCCGGGCTGGTTCCATCAAGGGTGAATGAAAAGCGCCGCCAACCTGCAACACCAAAGCCCTGCGCGCACCTGCCGCCTTCAGGGCTTCGCAAGCCAAATCCACTCCCTTTATGCTTCCACTAATTACCAGCTGTCCCGGGCAATTATAGTTAGCCGGCACCACTACTTCGTCGGTTATACGCGCGCATACCTGTTCCACGGTTTCATCGTCCAAACCCAGTATGGCCGCCATAGTAGAAGGGCTTTGCTCGCAGGCTTTCTGCATAGCATCTGCCCTGCTGGCTACCAGCTTCAAAGCGTCCTCAAACCCTAAGGCACCTGCCGCTACCAGAGCCGAAAATTCACCCAGCGAATGTCCGGCTGTCATATCGGGTTGTAAACCAGGCGTTACAAGGAAAGTGATTACCGAGTGCAGGAATACAGCCGGCTGGGTAACCCTGGTCTGTTTTAGCTCTTCCTCTGTGCCCGAGAACATAATATCAGATATACGAAATCCCAATATTTCATTGGCTTGCTCAAAAAGAGCTTTCGCCGCTTCATTTGATTCGTAAAGGCTTTTACCCATTCCCGGAAATTGGGCTCCCTGACCCGGGAAGATGTACGCATGCTTCATATACCTTAAAAAATTACATTTATATTTATTAAATAACACAAAATCAACCTGGCAATAATGCAAATGCAATAATACTATGTTCGGGCTGTTCTGCAAAAGAAATGCTTCCTATACCCCTTTCTTAATACTGTAATTTATCCACATTAACTCAAAAAGTCATTCTTTGAATGTATTTTTGTGACATTATGCCTTTGTACCACCCTGGTGGTACTACAAATTCAAACCGACGCGAAATGACGTTTACATTCTATGGCCATGCCTGTTTTGCAGTAGAAATATCCGGGAAAAAGCTTCTTTTTGATCCTTTTATTTCCGGCAATAGCCTGGCTAAAGATATTGATGTCAATACTATCGAAGCAGATTATATTTTGGTCTCTCACGGACATGGCGACCATGTGGCTGACCTGCTCTCCATCGCGAAACGTACCGGAGCAATGGTTATTTCCAATGCCGAAATCGCGGATTGGGTGGTTCAGCAGGGACACGACCGGGTACATCCCATGAATTTTGGAGCCAGAGAGTTCGATTTTGGCAAAGTGCACCTCGTTCCCGCTATGCACAGCAGCGGGCTTCCCGGTGGCAGCTATGGTGGCAACCCTGGTGGTTTTGTTGTGCGAACCAGTAGTATCAACTTCTACTATTCCGGCGATACCTGCCTCACTATGGACATGAAACTTATTCCGAGATATGCCGTGGTCGATGTAGCCATTATGCCTATTGGCGGTAATTTCACCATGGATGCGGAAGAGGCTGTTATCGCCTCCGACTTTATTGCCTGCGACAAAGTGATCGGAGTGCATTATGACACATTCGGCTACATTGTTATAGACAAGGAAAAAGCTACGCAATTGTTTAAAGATGCGGGAAAAGAACTACTATTGCCTGGAATCGGAACAACCATAGAAATAAAGAAATAACGATAGTTACATACAATACCCTTGCCCCATAAATGGCAATTGATACTCTGAATAATGGCAAAAATAATAGCAATAGCAAATCAGAAAGGCGGTGTAGGTAAAACCACGACAGCGATCAACCTGGCAGCCAGCCTGGCTGTACTGGAATACAAAACCTTGTTGATTGACGCTGATCCGCAGGCCAATAGCACAACCGGAAATGGTTTCGACCTGAAAAATATACAGGTTAGCCTGTACGACTGCCTGGTCAATGAGATTCCGGTATCGCAGGCTATGTTGGAAACCGAAACGCCTAATCTCTATTTATTGCCTTCGCATCTCGACCTGGTGGGCGCTGAAATAGAACTGATTAACCATCCTAACCGGGAACATATTTTAAAAATGGCCCTGGAAAAAGAGGACAGTAACTTCGACTTTATCATTATCGACTGTTCCCCCTCTTTAGGCTTGATAACAGTAAATGCACTAACCGCCGCCAACTCCGTGGCTATACCGGTACAATGTGAGTATTTTGCCCTCGAAGGTTTAGGCAAATTATTGAATACCATTAAGATCGTACAAACGCGCATCAATACCGGGCTGCAAATAGAGGGTATCCTGATGACCATGTACGATGGTCGTCTGCGCCTGAGCAACCAGGTGGTAGAAGAAATCAAGAACCATTTCGAAGAACTGGTATTTAACACCATTATTCACCGGAATACTAAACTCGGAGAGGCGCCCAGTTTTGGCAAACCCGCTTTAATGTATGATACCGATAGCACCGGAGCCATTAACTACCTGAACCTGGCCAAGGAAATCCTTCAGAAAAATGATATGACCCGGCTGAAAAACAAAGACAAGATCTTTGAACCGGACGAACAGGATATCCCCTAACAAACATGGCCGGACAAGGGAAAGAAAACGTTAACATGACCAATTCAAACAATAAGAAAAAAGCCTTGGGGCTAGGCATCAAAGCCCTGTTAAACAATATTGATGAAGAGCTGAAGGCGACGGCAGATGCCGTACCTGCAGCGAATGCTAAACCGGCGATGGCCACCGTGGGTGGCCGCATTCCCATCGAGCAGATAGAAGTCAACCCTAAACAGCCCCGTCACGATTTCGACGAGCAGGCATTAAAGGAATTATCAGAAAGTATTGCACTGCATGATATTATCCAGCCTGTGACCGTCGTTAAAATGGCCAGCGGGAAATTTATGCTTATTTCCGGCGAACGCCGGTTCCGTGCCTCTAAAATGGCCGGTCTGAACGACATTCCCGCATATATCCGTACTGCTAACGATCAGGAACTCCTGGAAATGGCCCTCTTGGAAAACCTCCAGCGCGAAAACCTGAACGCCATAGAGATCTCACTCAGCTATAAAAGGTTGATGGATGAGTGCGCACTGACCCAGGAGCAAGTGGCTGAACGCATGAAGAAGGAACGGAGCACCGTGGCCAATTACCTGCGCCTGCTGAAGCTGCCGCCCGATATCCAGAAATCAGTTCGCGACGGTGTACTCAGCATGGGGCATGCCCGCGCGATAATCGGCATGGAAAACGTGGAAGAGCAGTTATATGTGTACCGCGAAGCGATACAAAAAGGCTTATCCGTACGGCAGGTGGAGCAGCTCGTTAAAAATATTACCCAGGAAAGAAAACCCGTCGAAAAAACAGCGACAGCACATAAACTGCCTCCGGCCTATAAACGCATAGAAGATAGCATGTCCTCTCATTTCGCTACAAAAGTGGCGCTCGACCGCAAAAAGAACGGCAAAGGCTCTATTGTTATCGAATTTTATAATGACGAGGACCTGGAACGGATCATGGATGCAATGAAATTGTAATGAAGACAATTTGAAAAGGCAAAACCAAAAACGATGCAGAATCGGTTACCGGCCATTGATGTTAGCAACTATATAAAATAATACCGGCGTGCTCTTACGTACGCCGGTATTATTTTATATAGTTGCCTGCAACAAATTAATCCTTACAATCTTTGTTATCGTTTGCAGCGAATAGGGATTTCATAGTACTTCGGCGTGCCACTGATGCTCACCCGCCCATCTCGCCGGTCGATGCCGTTACTACTATCTGCATCAGGCATACTGCACGCGTTCAGGGACTGCCTCCAGGGGCATGACGCATTGATTCGTCTACGTGTCCCGGCACACAAGGCAGTGTCTCCCACGGGCAGAATCTTCCGGGATTGCTTAGGCCCTCGCAGTAGGCGAAAACGAAGGCAACGTCATTAATTTTTACCCGCGTGAATTGTGAAAGGACTGAGACTAAGATTGATATTGGCATTATACAATTATTGCGGTGGTGATGTGGTTTATGGCTACAAGATGGCAGTGTTTTGCAAAATAAAGGCAAGGGCTAAGGAGTCAGCGCGCGTATAGAAGATGGTGTAAGACCAAGATGAATATTGTGGTTGCTAAATTATTGTATTGAGGGTTAGGGGAGGACATTGTTAGGAACAGCAAGTACAGGAACAAGCGAAAACACCTGATTTATAAAACTTTACCGCTTAACCCTACGACATCGACCGCTCCTCCGAAATAGCTTTGGAGTAACCTAGGTAACATATTCGCAATAGATGGCTTCATTCTTTGGCCAAATGCCGGAGTGCTAACCGGACAACAGAGCAATACTTCTATGTTTCGCAGTATAAATATAGTGCTAAGCCAGCGTATTTAAGTACTTAAATGCTGCATTAAGGTACTTAAATCGAAAAATTAAGTACTTAAATTTTACATTAAGGTATTTAAATCAAAAAATCAAGTACTTAAATTCTACATTAAGGTACTTAAATTGAAAAATTAAGTACTTAAATCCTGAATTAAGGTACTTAAATTGAAAAATTAAGTACT
>JBEBWN010000058.1:0-15065 GCA_040392235.1 Taibaiella helva
TTGAACTTTAGGTTAAGAAAATATAACCGGTTTTGAGGGAAGTCAGGGAACGGGTGAATTATTGCGCAGGTAGCGGCCGGAGGTGTATCCGGAAAATGGCTCCTTCATTTAGAGTTATCGTTGCCGGTAAGGGTTTCGAATTCCCTAAAATTGACCCATACAATTCCTACTTTTGCTACCCAGGCCTGTAAAAATCGCCTGGCTCCTGCTGACCAGGGATACAAAATAGCGTTGCCGATGAGTGGTCGTCCCGGATAGAATGACGGATTGAACTACCGCATTGGCGGCTTGCTGGATTTTACGGCTACGGAACCAAGAGAGCAATATAGAGATTAAGGACTACTAATTACATGGAAACGGATCAAATTATAAATCTTGTTTACCCGCTGCCACCTGTGGCTTTAAGCAAGCTATTGCATATTGCCGAAGAGCAGACTTACGCGCGGGGCCATATTTTATTTAAAGAAGGTAAGGTAGAAGAAGCCATTTACCTTATAAAGAGGGGTATTGTACGCGCCTTTGCTCAATTGGATGAACAGGAAGTCACTTTTTGGTTCGGAAAGGAAGGCGATGCTGCGATCTCGATGAATAGTTATGTAGCAGAGGAAAAAGGTTATGAAAGTATTGAACTTTTAGAAGATTGCAACCTGGTTAAGATACCTTCCGAAGCACTACACCGTTTTTTTGGAGAAGATATACATATTGCAAACTGGGGAAGGCGATTTGCCGAAAAGGAATTAGTCAAGACAGAAGAACGCCTTATATCCCGGCAATTCAAAACGGCGACAGAGCGCTACAAAGAGCTGTTGCAACAAAGTCCCGACCTGTTGCAAAGAGTACAATTAGGACATATAGCCTCCTACCTGGGCGTAACCCAGGTGAGCCTGAGCAGGATACGGTCGGGGATAAGGTAAAAAGTTTTTTTTATCATTTGTAAAATTCCGTTTCCCATAAAAGCCGGATTTTTGTCCCGGTTTTAAGCAAAATATTATGAATTGGATTATTCTAGTCATTGCAGGTTTATTTGAGGTCGCTTTCGCATCCTGCCTGGGCAAAGCAAAAGAAGCCAGCGGAACAGAAGCTGCCTGGTGGTACGTTGGCTTTTTTGTGGCGCTTTCTATTAGTATGGCGCTATTGGTTAAGGCAACACAGACCCTGCCGATTGGCACTGCTTATGCAGTTTGGACCGGTATCGGCGCTGTCGGTTCAGCGCTCATGGGCATATTGGTATTTAAGGACCCGGCTACTTTCTGGCGTGTTTTTTTTATCATTACTTTGATTGGCTCTATAATAGGTTTAAAGGCTGTTTCTCATTAAAGAGAAAATGAGCCCTGTAACCAGGCGGACCGGCGAACATTTTTACTTCCTGATTGTCAATTATGTCTGGTAATCATAGTATTTGTTTTCTCTTATGGCCTTTATTGATTATTATAAGGTGTTGGGTGTAGACCGCAACGCCAGTACCGACGATATAAAGAAAGCCTACCGCAAGCTGGCCCGGAAATACCATCCCGATCTGAATCCGGACGATGAGGAGGCAAAATTGAAATTTCAGCAGATCAATGAGGCACAAGAAGTGCTTATTGATGCTGAAAAAAGGAAAAAATACGATAAATACGGGGAACACTGGAAACAAGGCGAACAGTTTGAACAGCAGCAGCGGCAGGAATCCACACAGGCCGGCGGTACAGGTTGGGAGGGCTATTCCGGAAGCTTTGACGAAGGGCGATTCTCCGATTTTTTTGAGTCCTTGTTCGGCCAGGCGGGCGGATATAGCGAGCGTAGCCGTCTTCGGGGACAAGATATCCAATCGGAACTTACCCTGTCATTGAGCGAAGCCTATACTACCCACCAGCGTACCTTTAGTATCAGTGGCAAAAATGTACGGATCACCGTGCCTGCAGGTGTGTATGATGGCCTTAAAATTAAGCTTAAGGGATATGGTATGCCTGGACGGAATGATGGCCCGTCAGGCGATCTTTATATTACCTTTCGTATTAACGAAGACGCCCGTTTTCGAAGAAAGGGGGATGATCTCTATATGGTAGCGGATCTGGACCTCTATACTGCTATCTTAGGGGGCGAGATCATTATAGATACCTTTTCCGGTAAGCTTAAGCTAAAAGTGAAACCGGAAACACAAAATGGCGCCGTTATCCGTTTGCGTGGAAAAGGTTTTCCGGTCTACAAAGCCGAAGGTCAGGCGGGGGATCTGTATATTACTTTCTCTCTGAAAATTCCGACAAATCTAACTGAAAAAGAAAAAGAACTATTCCGTCAACTGGCGGAGTCTAAATAAACGGGTCATGGAAACAGAATTAATTAAAGTGACAGAATATTGCATACAGCAACATGCAGAACGCGATTTTATAGAGGCCCTGGAGCAAAGCGGCCTGATAAGGTTGGTGCTGTCCGGGGACGAACGCTTTATCCATTATGACCAGCTACCCAATTTGGAATGCTTTGTCAGCTGGCACTATGACCTGGACATTAACCTTGAGGGCATAGAAGCTCTTTTTCATATGCGACAAAAAATGCAAGATATGAAAAGGTACGCCCATGAACTAGAAATCCGGTTGAAACGCTATGAATAAGCCGGGCCCGACTGGTTCGCTCTACAATTTTAAGCCAGATCCGACGATATAAGGCGCAGAAACTCCGAACGTGTCTCATTGACCTCGAATTGGCCGCTGAAAGCCGAAGTAGTGGTAACACTGTTCTGTTTGCCTACGCCGCGCATCATCATGCACATATGCCTGGCCTCTATTACAACAGCTACTCCTAAAGGCCGCAAAGCATCCTGGATGGCATTCAGAATTTCATGGGTTAAACGCTCCTGTACCTGCAAGCGGCGGGCAAAACAATCAACAACGCGCGCCAACTTACTTAGTCCGGTAATGTAGCCGTTGGGAATATACGCGATATGCGCTTTACCGATGAAGGGAAGCATATGGTGCTCGCATAAAGAATATAGTTCAATATCTTTTACGATAACCATTTCGCTGTAAGGCTCCTTAAATTTTGCAGAGTTTAATATCGCCATCGCATCCATTTGGTATCCCTGCGTAAGATACTGCATGGCTTTTGCCACTCTTTCCGGTGTTTTTTCCAAACCTTCCCGCTGTGCATCTTCGCCCAACAGTTCTATCACAGCGCGGTAATTATCTTTTAGCGAATTGGTGATATGCTCGTCGTAATGCTCTGTTTTTATATATGCCATCTATTTGTGAGTGGATATCAAGTCAAATTTTGAAGTAAGACTATGCTTGTAAAAACGAATAATTAGGTATAGTCCGTAGAAGAAAGAACTAACCCAGGATGAGGTTAGCCAAAATATTCCACGTAAATTTTAGGCGTTTCATAAAGGCGTATTCCATGTAAGGTCGCTCCGTTGCCCTCAATATGCGGAAACAGCTCATTCCATATCCCGATAGCCAGGTTTTCGGCGCTGGTTAGCTTACCCTGCATAAATTCGACGTCAACATTCAGATTTTTATGATCTATTTTTTCGATGACAACCTCTTTTATCAAAGTGCCCAGGGTTTTAGCATTAAAAATAAAACCGGTATCGACATGGGGCTCCCCTTTTACGGTTACATGAAGTTCGTAATTATGTCCATGCCAGTTCTCATTAGAACATTTGCCGAATACTTCTATGTTTTCCTCTTTGCTCCAGTTGGCGTTGTACAGTTTATGGGCGGCATTAAAATGTTCTACCCGTGTTAGATATACCATATCTATTGTAATATTTATGCAAAGGTACTATCTTACCCATGTTTCGCAAAAAACATTCCCGATAACGATATAAAGGGATTAAATTTGCGCGGTATGAGGTTATTAGTAGCGGCAGCAACGACCCTGGAAATAGAGCCTTTTCTAACATTTCTGGAATATAATTTTGAAAAGGACCCGGCAACAGATATATATACTAAAGGTAATTTAAATATTTATATCTGTATTACCGGGGTCGGTAGCTTGTTAACTACGTTTCACCTGCTTGAGGCGCTGGCTGTTTTTAATCCTTATTTCTGCTTACAGGTCGGTGTGGCCGGCGCATTCAACCGGGAGTTGGCATTAGGAGAAGTGGTTATGGTCAGAGAAGATATGCTAGCTGATCTGGGTGTTGAGGATAGCGACGGTTTCCACGACGTGTTCGAGATCGGTTTGCTGGCCGCCGGGCAGAAACCTTTTTTACGGAAAAAACTGGTCAACACCTTCCAGGATTTTCCTATGAAACTGGACAAAACACTTGTTTCGGCTCTAACAGTGAATACAGTAAGCGGTGTAGTCGCTACAATTAAAACCCGCGCAGAGCATTATAGTTGCGACCTGGAGAGTATGGAAGGTGCGGCCTTTCATTACGTATGCCTGGCTAAAGGGTACCCTTTTTTGCAGGTACGGGCCATTTCCAACTATGTTGAACCCCGGAATAAAGAGAGCTGGAAAATGCATGAGGCTATTGCCAACCTGAATAAGTGGCTAACCGATCATTTACCCTATTAACCACGAAACTGTAGACGATATGCCTGAACGGATCATCCTCCGCACCTTCGATAATTATGTTACGGCCCATATCGTTAAATCGCGCCTGGAGGCCGAAGGCATATTCTGTACATTGAGGGATGAGCATACCATAGTAATGCAATGGACATGGGCGAACGCATTAGGGGGAATCAAACTGGAGGTACCTTCTGACCAGCAGGAAAAAGCAGAGGAGATATTGATGCAAATAGAGGAGGATGTAAATGAAGAACAGTCGACAACGGGTTTTGAAGAAGATATAGATCAACTGGATCCCAATAACCGAATCTGCATACACTGTGGCAGCAAAAATACACGTAGCGTAGAGTACAACAAGCGGGCGGCGGCTTTAAGTTGGATCTTACTGGGTATTCCCCTCCTTTTAAAAACGGATAAGTGGCATTGTTTTCATTGTGGAAGTAAATTTTAGCATGCCCTCCTTAATACTTTGTTACCAGGATATTATTAGTTTTTAGCTTATAATCTGAAACTCAATGCGGATAGATATTATTACGGTAGTACCACAATTGATGGAGAGTCCTTTTGCACATTCCATTATGAAAAGAGCAAAGGATAAGGGGCTATTAGAGGTGCATCTGCATAATCTGAGAGATTTTACACCTTATGCACATGGCCAGGTAGACGACTATCAATTTGGTGGTGGCGCCGGTATGGTTATGATGCCGGAACCACTGGCCCTGGCTATAGAGCACTTGCAGGAGCAACGCCGCTACGATGAAATCATTTATATGACTCCCGATGGCGAACAGTTTGTGCAAAAAATGGCTAACCGGCTTTCACTAAAGGAAAACCTGCTGATTATTTGCGGGCATTATAAAGGAATTGATGAACGCGTACGCGAACATTATATAACTATGGAGATCTCTATAGGCGATTACGTATTGAGTGGAGGCGAACTGGCAGCCGCAGTAGTTGTCGATGCTGTAGGCCGGTTGCTACCGGGCGTTTTAAACGATGAAACTTCTGCTTTGTTCGACTCCTTTCAGGATAATCTCCTGGCGCCGCCGGTATATACGCGACCTGCCAATTTCCGGGGTTGGACGGTTCCCACCGAATTGCTAAGCGGCAACCCTAAGATAATCGAGGCCTGGCGATTTGAACAAGCGCTCGAACGCACTCAACGCAGGCGTCCGGATCTATTGTCGAATGATGCTGAAGCAGAATAAGCTGGTTAGTTGGTTTAAATCAGGTGTTCCCAAGGCCCGGCTCCTTCGCGAACCAGTTCCGGGGCGCTGCCCGTACAGTCGATAATAGTAGAGGTGATCATATTGCCTATTCCGCTATCAATAACAAGGTCCACCTGTTTGCCGAAGATATCGTGGATCATTTCGGGATCTGTATAATATTCTACATCATCATCCATCGGAAGAGAAGCGCTCATTATGGGATGCTCCAGCTCCTGTATAATGGTCTGGCAGATGATATGGTCCGGCACGCGGATACCGACAGTTTCTTTTTTGGTTTTTAGCAGCTTAGGCACTTCCCTGGTGGCCTCTAATATAAAAGTATAGGGCCCGGGCAGGGCCTTTTTCAATATACGGAAAGTTACATTGCTGATATTGCGCGCATAATCGCTTAAATGGCTTAAATCGCGGCAGATAAAGGAAAAGTGCGCATGTTTAGGAAGAATATTTTTAATACGGCATATTCTTTCTATTGCCTGTGTATTATAAATATCGCAGCCAATACCATAGATCGTATCCGTAGGGTAAATGATGACACCGCCCGAGCGCAGACAATCAACAACGGTACGGATATTGCGGGGCTGGGGGTTATCGGGGTGTAGCGAAATAAGCATAGTTGCAACAATACATTTCTTTGGTTAAGACAATAAAGAAGGTAGAAGGGCCTAATCTACAAACATCATACAATACATAAAGTTCGCTATCCTCCGGCAAAGCAGGGTCTATAAAATGACATCGTCTTCCCCTTCCTTAAACACCTTTTTTGAAAGTTCAGGATTGCCTTTCCTGTTCTTCCAGGAGCTCTACCTGCTTTGTTGTTGGCAATAAAATCAGCCTCAGAGTAGTATCGTTAGTAAAATAACTTATAGCCCAGTTAATAAAAATAAACAACTTATTCCGGACACTCAATATCAGCATAAGATGGAGGAACATCCAGGTAAACCAGGCTAGACGTCCCTGAAAACTGATAGAGGGAAGGTCCACAACAGCTTTTCTTTTGCCAATTGTTGCCATAGAGCCCGGGTCTTTATACTCAAACTCTTTCCATGTTTTTTCCTGCAAAGCCCCTTTAAAATTCTTTCCTAATAGCTTACCCTGGTTTATGGCTACATTAGCTACCTGTGGGTGGCCATGGGCGTACTTGGGTGTTTCCATAAAGGCGATGTCCCCGATGGCAAAAATGTTCTTTGTACCCAATACCTTGTTATAGCGATCTACTTTTAAACGGTTACCGCGCGCTTTACTGGTCTCAGCAAAACCTTCGGGAATGTTACCGGATACGCCGGCTGCCCATATCAGGTTCCGGGTGGCGATTGTTCTGCCGTCTTTTAAGTGAACAACGTTGTCCTGGAAGTTTTCAACAATAGCCTCTGTCCAGACCTGCACACCCAATTGCTCCAGGTACTGCTGCGATTTCTTATGCGATATGTCGGACATAGGACCCAATGTAACCGGGCTACCTTCGAGCAGGTATACATTCAGGCGGCTAAAATCCATGTCCGGATAATCTTTTGGCAGGACATTCTTCTTCATTTCTGCCAGGGAACCGGCTAATTCTACACCGGTTGGCCCTCCTCCCACCACCACAATGTTCATAATACTTTTCAATTCTTCTTCTGATGCGCGCAAGGCATCTTCAAAATTCAACAAAATACGATTCCGGAGCGCCAGGGCCTCAGTGGTGCTTTTCATCGGGAAGGCCTGCTCCGCAATAGCTTTGTTGCCAAAAAAATTAGTAGTGCATCCGGTAGCCACTACCAGGTAATCATATGCGAATTCGCCGACATTGGTCCGTACTTTACTTTCTGATTCTTTTATTTCAAGCACTTCTGCCAGCCTGATGCGAACGTTTTTCCTTTTTTGAAATATCTTTCGCAAGGGAAAAGATATACTGCTCGGTTCGATACGCGCAGTAGCTACTTGGTAAAACAGTGGCTGAAATTGGTGGTAATTGTACCGGTCAATTAGGGTAACCTGATATGAAGTGTCGCTTAACTGGCGGGCGAGATGGAGACCTGCAAAGCCGGCGCCCAGGATAACAATCCTTTTATTTTGTTGAGCCATGAGCTTTTGTTTTCAAAATTACGCTAACATTGCCTACTGGCGAAAGAAATACCGGCCAGAAACCGTTCTTTTTACAATAATAGGATAATTTTAATAAAAGACATCTATCCTGATATGATACAGAGATAATACCCGGCGGATTTTAGGTTTAATGTAACATTCCGTTGCAGGATACTGTTCTTCTTTAAAGCTTTGGAACTAACTTTGTAACTATATGAAAAAGGTTCTTTTTGTTATTACCTCTATAATCGCCCTTTCTGCTGCTCTACCGGCAACCGCACAAGATGTGTTTTACTCCGGCGAGCAGAAATTTACTTATCAAAACGGGGATTTTAGCGTGATGGGGTGGTGTGGTTATCTTTTATACACATATTGGGCATCGATGGACGGCAACTACCTGTATGCTTACAACGACTCTATGCGCCTTTTGGCAACGATAGCGCTCGACTTTTTTCCGCAAAAGATCCATGAAACCCGTTTTATTGTCAGCGGCGACCGCATTATAGTATTATACCAGGCCGAACAGGAAAACCAGATCATGCAATATGCTGCTATGCTGGACGATAAGGCGAGACTTATCCAGCGCCCTAAGGTATTAGATGCTGTTAAGTCGGGCTGGCTGGCAACAGACCGCAAGTATTATTCTTCAGTGGCCAACAGCGACAGGTCTAGGATTATGATCTATAGCGTGGGTAATAAGAAAGACCGTAACACCCAGTTTAAAACGATATTGATAGATAGTAGCCTTAATGTGCTTAGAAAAGGCAATTCTACCCTGAACGGCGATGATATCACAACATTGGACCAATCCCTGCTGGCCGGAGATGGTACTTTTTACCTCGCTGGCTACAGTGGCGCCGGTTCGAAGCAATATAGCGGCGATGCCCGCTTATTCAGGTTGCCGCCCGACACTATGCGCTTTGAAACAATTACCATACCCCTTGAAGAGAATTTTATATCGGGTATGCATATAAAACTTGATGAACTCAATAATGCGGTTTACATTTCCGGTTTTTATTCTTCCAAAAAGAATGGGAATGTGGAAGGCTTGATTTATGGATTATATAATCCGGCGAGCGCTGGTTTAACAACGTTAAAAGCCATACCCTTCGACGAGGATTTGAGAGCAGGGGCCGATGATAAGAACAAAAAGAGAGCCTTCAACGATTTTACCGTGCGGGATATTATCGTAAAAAACGATGGGGGATTCATCCTGATCGCGGAAAACTATTTTATAACAACGCGCACCACATCCTATGGATCAGGCTTTGGTTATTACTCCTGGTACTATAATGGCCCTTATGGCGGAAGCTATGTGCGCGAGTTTCATTACGGGGATATCGTTGTTTTGAACTATTCCGAAAGCGGGGAATTGTTGTGGCGTAATTTCATACGCAAAAATCAATATTCGCAAGAAGACGGCGGTTTGTTTTCTTCCTATACGATGTTGAATTCGGGTGCGAGCCTGGTATTTTTGTACAACGATTTTTCATCAAGCCGCTCTTCTTTAAGCCTCGCTGCCATCGACGGTTCCGGGGTCCTCCAAATGAAGAAGATGGACCAGGGCAGGGCAGTGAATGGCGATTGGTTACCCCGTTCCGGCAAACAAATCGACATTCAGGAGTTATTGGTGCCTGTTTTGAAAAAAAACAGCCTCTGGTTTGCCCGCGTTGCCTTTTAATCCATTTGAATCAGTTCGCGGGCATTCTCCAGCGCCACTTCCGAGGGATGTTCTCCGCCGATCATCTGGGCTATTGCGAAAATACGTTCCTTTTCATCTAATGTGCGCACCCGGGTCTTTATCTGTTGATTGTCCTGGGCTGATTTATACACATAAAAGTGCCGGTTGCCTTTGCCGGCCACCTGGGGTTGATGCGTAATGCACAATACCTGATGAAAGGCGCTCAGCTTATGCAGTAAAATGCCTACCTGGCGGGCGGCTTCGCCCGAAATGCCGGCATCGACTTCATCGAAGATAAGCGTGGGCAAGGCCAGGGCCTGAGCGGTCAGGGTTTTAATACATAGCATTATCCTGCTCAGTTCTCCCCCCGAAGCTGCTTTTTGTACGGCGGTATACTTACCGCTCTTGTTGGCATCAAGTAAGAAGTCTATTTTATCACTTCCGAAAAAATGTAATTCGGGTGCCTCCTCTATTGCAATCTTCAACGCAGCATTGGGCATGCCTACCAACTTAAGCGAGTCATTTACATTCTGGCTGAAAGTTATAGCCGTTTCCTGCCTGCGTGCGCTCAAGCCTGCTGCTATGGCGGTAAGTTCTACCTTGGTAGTATCAATTTGCTCCTGCATCAACAAAAGCTTCTCTTCGGCATTACTTTTGTCGAGCAGTTCATGTGCCAATTGTTGATGAATAGCAATTAGCTCGGTGGTGGTTTGGGCGCTATGTTTTTTTAATAGCCGGTAGCCCTGGTTGAGCCTTTCCTGCAAAAAGGCCATTTGCTCCGGATCTGCGTCAATATGATGCAATAAGTTGCCGGTCTCGGTAGCAATGTCTTTTAATTCCCAGAAAGCGCTTTCCAGGCGCTCGCTTATCCCCGAGGCGTCCGGGTATACCGTTAAAAGTGCCTGTAATTGTTGGGATAATTTCCTGATTTCATTATTGATCGGTTGTTCTCCTTCTTCCAGCAGGAACTGTGTGGCCTGCAATGCCGATCTTATCTGGTCACTGTGTTCCAACTGTTTTAGCGCTAATTCTGCATCTTCTATTTCATTTTCTTTAAAAGCGGCTTGTTCCAGTTCGTCAAAAAGGAATTGTTTGTAATCAGATTCTCTCTTCCAGTTTTCCTGCTCTTCCTTCCAACTGCGGAAGTCCTGCAGCAATTGCCTGTAGATACGGAATTTTGATTGGTAATCTTGTATGGCTGCCTGGTTTTCGGCTACTGCATCAATAACCTGGAACAGGAAATTGTTATCTTCAATCGCCCGGTTATCAAATTGCCGGTGCAGGTCCACCAGCATCGAAGTTACTTCGTTAAGCTGTACCAGTGTTACCGGGGTATCATTAATAAATGCACGGCTTTTCCCGGCAGCGCTGATTTCCCTGCGGATAATAGTTACCGGTTCTACATCCAGGTCTTGCTGCCTTAATAAGGCATGCAGCCCTGGATTATGCTCTGTAAGAAAATGTGCTTCCACCACACTTTTTTCATCCCTGTTGATCAGGACGGCCGTATCGGCACGTTCGCCAAGAATTAGCGAAAAGGCGCCCAGTATGATCGATTTGCCTGCCCCGGTTTCACCGGTAATAACATTCAATCGATCATCGAAGGACACAGTTAACTCATCAATTATAGCGTAATTCCGTATGTATAGTTTTTGTAGCATATGGCAAGCAAGGACTTTTTAGCCAAAGTTTGGTTTATATAACACCACCAAATCTTTGGCCGGAAGGCCGGTTTCCTGCAAATGTAAAAGAAGGTTCGGGATTTAAATACTTGCAGCCTGTATTTTTCGCCAGCCGGTTATTTCGGGTTACTTTAGCAGCCTGGCCGGAAGTAAATTTATAAACGAACTGCACATACAGACTTATGACATTATCGGAAGCAACTGCTTATTTAACCGTGCAGCTTAGCCAATTGTACGAACAACAGGAGGCCGCCTATATAGCCGGCTGGGTTATGGAATCGTTAACAGGGTGGAAAACGGTTGAGCGGAAAACAAGATACAACGATAAATTGTCCGGCGAACAGGCGGCTCGTTTGGAACAGTACTTGGTGGAGTTACTGCGGCATAGGCCAGTACAATATGTATTGTCCGAAAGTCATTTCTACCGGATGAAATTTTATGTAGACGAGCACGTATTAATTCCCCGACCCGA
Organism: Taibaiella helva; assembly: GCA_040392235.1. Taxonomy (GTDB): domain Bacteria; phylum Bacteroidota; class Bacteroidia; order Chitinophagales; family Chitinophagaceae; genus Taibaiella; species Taibaiella helvus_A. Next base: position 11,626 of record JBEBWN010000058.1, read on the forward strand.
AACCGAGGAACTGGTGGAGTGGTGCCTGGATCATTTGAAACAAACAGGGCTGGAAAAACCCGCGGTGCTGGATATGGGTACCGGTAGTGGCTGCATTGCGGTGGCGATCAAGAAAATGTTGCCGACGGCCCGGGTATATGCCCTGGACTGTGAAGAGGGCGCACTTGCTGTCGCGCAGAAGAATGCAACAGCGCTCCAGGCCGATATTACTTTTCTTAAAGCCGATATTCTACAGATGGCTGTTGAAAACACTTTGCCCCTTTTCGATTGCATCATCAGCAATCCACCGTACATTACGCCGGGGGAAAAAGACGATATTTTACCCAATGTACTGCAGTATGAGCCCCACACGGCTTTATTCGTGCACAACGACGATGCTTTGCAATTTTACAAGGCCATCGGACAGTATGCCTGGAACCACCTGGCCCCGGGGGGAAGTCTTTTTTTTGAATTACATAGCTCCTTTGCGGAAGATACAAAGGCTTATTTTACTGCCAGCGGTTGGCTGTGCAAGTTGAAAAAAGACCTGCAAGGGCGCTGGAGGATGTTATATTGCACAAAACAATAAATTAAGCTATTTTAACACTCAGCGGTTTTCAAATTTGGCATTTGAGAATCGGTTTGCTACTTTTGCCCATCTTTGAAAATTTCTTTCAACTATGACAGAACAAGTAGATAAGATAATCAGCAATACGGAAAGCCTGATGCAGAAGGCATTGAGCCACCTGGAAGGCGAGCTGATCAAAATCAGGGCGGGTAAGGCTAATCCCCAGATGTTGGACGGTTTAACCGTAGAATATTATGGTGCCCCTACACCGCTGAACCAGGTAGCTAATGTAACGGTAACGGATGCACGGACGCTTACCCTGCAACCTTGGGAAAAACCGATGATTGCTGTAATTGAACGGGCTATCATGCAGGCTAACCTGGGCGTTACGCCGCAGAATGATGGCGTAGTGATTCGGTTATTCTTACCGCCGTTAACGGAAGAACGCCGGAAAGAATTAGTAAAAAAAGTCAATGCTGAAGGTGAAAACGGTAAAGTGGCAGTGCGTAATGTCAGAAGAGAGGCAATTGAGCAAATAAAGAAAATGCAGAAAGAAGGATTGAGCGAAGATGTGGTTAAAGAGTCGGAAACCCGGATTCAGGGCATTACAGATAAATATATTGTACAGGTAGATCAGCATTGTAAAGACAAGGATAAAGAAATAATGACGATCTGATGCGTTATTAATACTATGATTACGGGGCCGGTATAATAATATTGCAGAAAGGTCCGGTACATTTTTCTTTGACATAATAGCCGGGTGGTTGCTTTTTAAACCATCCGGCTATTCTTTTCTGGAGTTGAGGAACCCTGGTGTAAAAGCGAAGATTCCTGCAGATATTTTGTTTTTGAAAATCATGTTCTTATATTGATCTGCGAACCAGGGTGCGACTTTTTTTGTTAAGTAGAACGGCCGGCCGGTAGTATTCTGATGAATCCGGAATGGGCGAGGGCCTTGCCCGCAGAAATCAAAAATATTTCCAATGAAGCTCAATAAGATCAGTACTTTTTTACTCGGTGCGGGGCTAATAGTCTCCAGTGGTTGTTTTAAGAATCCTATTACGGGCCGTACTTCTCTTAACCTGGTAGATGACGGTACGATCAACAGCTTGTCCAATCAGCAGTACACTACGTTCCTGTCCGAACACAAGCCAGTTACCGGTACTAAAGATGCCCAAATGGTGCAACAGGTGGGCCGTAAAATTGCAGCTGCTATAAACACCTACTTTCAACAAAAGGGACAAAGCAGCTTACTGTCCGGCTATAACTGGGAGTTTAACCTGGTCAATGCGCCTGAAGCCAATGCCTGGTGTATGCCCGGCGGTAAAGTTGTGGTGTATTCCGGCATATTGCCACTCACCCAAACAGAGGCCGGATTGGCCGTTGTTATGGGGCACGAAATTGCGCATGCCATTGCCAAACATGGTAACGAGCGTATGAGCCAGGGACTGGTGCAACAATTGGGTGGGGTAGCCCTGTCGGTGGCTGTTGCCAACAAACCTGCAGAAACCCGGGCTATATATAATTCTGCCTACGGGGTTGTTTCCAATGTCGGGGCCATCCTGCCTTTTTCGCGCAAGCACGAACAGGAAGCCGACGAAATGGGGCTGATTTTTATGAGCATTGCCGGTTACAATCCTAATGAGGCAGTGGCTTTCTGGCAGCGCATGGCCAACCAGAGTAAAAATAAACCACCGGAACTACTGAGCACCCATCCGAGCGATAATAGCCGGATTGCCAATATAAAAGCCTACCTACCTAAAGCATTATCCTATTATAAAAAGCCATAAAGGAACCATCAGTGTACCCATTTTTTAAAGTACCGATCATCAAGAAAGTCATCAGCTACATCGTTCCGGTAACTGTGGCGAGCAGCTCCAGCAAGCAAAATCCTTTCCTGGAGTTTATCCTGTATCGTAACCAGTGGCAGCTGGCCACAGAAGATGCTTTATATTCTGATGGCGACCGTTACCTACCCTTTAGGGTCGCCTTTAAACGTGTATCGAAAGACAAGCTGGAAAACCTTGGCGACTGTGTAGTACTAGGAGCAGGACTGGGTAGTATTGTCCAAATACTATCTGGCAAATACCGCTGTAAGGCGCGGTACGTGTTGGTAGAGCATGATGCCATGATATTGGACTGGGCTATAAAAAACCTTAGCTCGAAAGGCATTGCTAATGTGGTTTCCCATTGCGAAAGCGCGGAAGATTATGTAAAAAAAGAGCGCCGTCAATTCGATCTGGTTTGTATAGACATATTCAGCGGGCGCGAAGTGCCGCCACTTTTTACTGAGAAGGATTTTCTGCTCGAAACCCGGCGTGTCCTGAAGCCCGGTGGCATGTGGATGATGAATTACATTATTAACGACCCGCGCGAATTTGCAGTTTATATGGATACCGTCCGGGCAATTTTTCCGGAAATACTGGTCCTGGAAAAAGAGCAGAACCGGATATTGATATACAAGGGCTAATTGCATGTTCGGTTATAGTATAGCTTCATGCAGTCAATAACAAGTATCATAACTTGCTCATGATCAGCTTTAAATTTTGGACTGGCCAAAAATGCAATACTAGCTGTGACGGTAAAAACGCAAACTAAGACAGGATGGATTCCTGACCACTAATGACGACTTGAGTGAGCGACATACCGTTTTTTTTTATTCTCACGACCATGCCTTGTTTTACTATCCTTTTCTCCTTTTCCTGTCATATCGAAGCTTTCGCTCTAGTGTGGCAAAGGGGAAAGCGCAGTGACGATATCCCGCCTGGTCTTGCCAGCCCCTGCCTTTGCCGCAATGTGATACCCTAAGCTACCCATCCTCAGGGAATGCCTCCACAAGGTCGGCATGGACGTGTTCATTGGGCGGTCCATCCAAAGACCAAAGGCATACGCA
>JBEBWN010000059.1:0-15021 GCA_040392235.1 Taibaiella helva
AGCAGCCAATGAAAACGGTGGGAGTAAAATAGAATTTTGTGCCCGCCAGATGCCATTCTCCTAAATACCTGTAATACAATTTTTAATGAAAATCATAATTGCAATAGACGGATATTCTTCTTGTGGGAAAAGTACGCTGGCCAAACAGCTGGCAGAACAGATGCACTACAACTATATCGATACAGGAGCTATGTATAGGGCAATAACACTGTACTTTTTGCGGGAAAATGTATCCTTGAAAAGCGAACAGGAAATAATTGCGGCGCTGAACAATATAAATCTGCATTTTGAAATACAGGATGAGATCAAAGGCTCTGAGATATTTTTGAATGACGAAAATGTATCCCGGGCTATCAGGGATATGATTGTTGCTGACAAAGTAAGCGAGGTTGCTGCTATAAAAGAAGTGCGGCAGTTTGCGGTGAAGCAGCAGCAAAAAATGGGCAAAAGCAAGGGTGTGGTAATGGATGGCAGAGATATTGGCACTGTCGTTTTCCCTGAAGCAGAATTAAAGATATTTATGACGGCCGATCCGGAAATACGGGTTATGCGCAGGTTTAAAGAAATGTATGCTACCAACCCCGATATAACCTTGGACGAAGTGCGCCATAATCTGGAGATGCGTGATTATATTGACAGCAACAGAGAGGAAAGCCCGTTGCGCAAGGCAGAAGACGCTAGATTGCTAGATAACAGCGAAATGAATCGTGAAGAACAGCTTAAGCTGGCCTTGAAATGGGTAGCAGAGGCCAAAGAGCAAAGGCAAGTTGCCGTTTAATAGCTGTAACGGGCTTTTTTGCAATAGAACTGAACCTGATGGCTGAATTTTTAAGTTGCTCCGCGCGTTATAAACCCGTATTATAGAGCCGGTTATGGTTGTTTTCGGTACTTTAACTTCACCGGAACTACGCCGTCCTGGATCATATCTAATTTCCGGGCTGCTTTTTTACTCAGGTCGATAATTCTTCCGTCAACAAATGGCCCACGGTCGTTGATGCGTACGCGTACACTCCGGCCGTTTTTCATATTCACTACCTTTACTTTTGTGCCCATAGGTAACGAGCGATGAGCAGCTGTACGTTTACTCTGTTTAAACTTTTCGCCACTGGCGGTTGGCCTTCCTTTAAAAAAGTCGGCGTAGTAAGACGCTTTGCCGCGTTCAATAATTTTAGGGCTGCAGGCTGTTAGGCATATCAAGCCAATATTTATTAATATTAATAATGATCTATTTGTATTTTTATGGTTTGTAAACCGGAATAAATGCAGATGCTTCATAAGAATAGTCAGAAATGTAATGAGTATGCGGCAAAATTAACGCAGGAAAATCATTGCTAATTTTTTTATAATTATATACTATCTTTGCGCACTTATCAAAAAAATTATTACTGAATCTAACAGATTACCTATGCAGCTTAAAGGAATGGTAAAGTTTTTTACCGCGGCTCTAATACTCTTTTCTCTATGGCGTCTTTCATTCACCTTCATTGCTCATAATGTTGAGGGAAAAATTAAAGCTCAAACAGAGAAAATAGTTTCAACAACAGCCCCGGAGACCAAGGGGGAAGAACGTCAGGCGTTATTAGATCGGGCTTACCAGCATATTACGGATAGCCTCCGGGATGAAAAAGTGTTCGATTTCCTGGGTTTGAAATACACTTACCAGCAAGTTAAAGAAAAGGAACTGCAGTTAGGTTTGGATTTGCAAGGTGGTATGAGCGTGACGCTTGAAGTAGGATTGGACGGTTTAGTGGCTTCTATGAGTAATAATCCTAAAGATCCGGGATTACAGAAGGCAATTGCCGAGGCTGTTGAAAAAAGAGCTAACAGCGATGCCGACTTTGTCAAATTGTTCGGAGAAGCTTATCAGCGTGTAAATCCTAATGGGAAACTGGCCCCTTTGTTTACAAAGGCATCACAACCTAAAATTACTTCTGCCTCAACCAACGACCAGGTATTAAACATAATCCGTCAGGAAGCAAAAGAGGCTATTCAGCGTACTTACAATGTTTTAAGCAAACGTATCGATAAATTTGGTGTATCGCAGCCTAGCATTAATCTTGATGCCAACAAGGGTATTATTACTGTTGAGCTGGCTGGCGTTAAAAATCCGGAATCTGTACGTCAATACCTGCAGGCTACAGCTAAGTTGCAATTCTGGGAAGTGGCGACCAACCGCGAAATGGCTCCTTATCTAATCAAAGCGAACGATGTTCTAAGAAGCTATCTGAAAGGAGAAAAAGCTACTACGACAGCTAATGATTCTGCAATGGCCGTGGCTACAATCGATTCTGCCGTGGCGGATACAACACAATCCCTGACAGCTGCCGATACAAAAGATACCGGAAGCTTGAGTAGTTTATTGGGTAAAAGTGATAACGCCGCCGGCAAAAGTGGGAATGCCGCTCCCGGACAGCAAGAGGCTGAAGAACAGCTGTTTACTATTATGAGTCCGGTCGCTGATCCGCAATCCGGTCAGTTTGTTGATGCCAATATCGTTGGTACGGTAGCCCGTAAAGACGCGGACAAGTTGATGAAATACCTGACCTTGGACGTGGTGAAAAATCAGTTCCCATCTAATATTAAATTCCTTTTGGGAGAACATCCTGCTCGTAAAGAATACGAAAAGAACGGTGCTAAATCTCCTTTGGCGGTATATGCCATTAAAACAGTGAACGGAAGCGAAAATGCAAAACTGGAAGGAGATCATGTAAAGAGCGCAAAATTCGACTATCAGCAAAACGGCCGTGCAGAAATCCAATTGGTTATGGATGCACAGGGAACCACAATATGGTCTAAATTGACTGAGGCTAATAAAGGACGACCTATTGCTATTGCATTGGACGACTATGTTTATTCTGCTCCTAATGTAATGGATAAAATTGCCGGTGGAACTTCTTCTATCACTGGCGACTTTTCAGCCAAAGAAGGTAGTGACCTGGCCAATATCCTGCAAACGGGTAAGCTTGAGGCTCCGGCCAAAATAGTTCAGGAGCAGGTTGTAGGACCAACACTGGGACAAGAGTCAATTGACGGTGGTGTAAAGTCTTTTGCAGTTGCATTCCTGGTAATATTTGTATTAATGATTGTGTATTACAGTACGGGTGGAATCGTCGCTAATATTGCTTTATTGTTAAACCTGCTGTTTACCTTTGGTGTTTTGGCCAATCTTGGGGCTACCTTAACAATGGCAGGTATTGCGGGTATCGTTCTGGGTATTGGTATGGCTGTAGATACCAACGTATTGATCTTTGAACGCATCAAAGAAGAGTTAGCCTTGGGCGATACTTATTCTGAAGCGATCGCAAAGGGTTACAGACGTTCTTACGCTCCGGTTCTTGATGGCCACATTACCAGTTTAATTACTGCGGTGGTATTGTACATATTCGGCCTTGGACCGATTAAGGGCTTTGCTACTACGCAAATCATTGCTTTATTGCTTTCTCTTTTCACAGGTATCCTGGTTTCCCGCCTCATTACTGATGTTTATATGAGAAAAGGGCGCCATTTCAACTATTTTACTAAAATATCCAAGAGCATTTTCCAGAAAGCTAAATTCCACTTCATTGAAAAAAGGAAAGTTTTCTATATTATTTCCAGCATCATGGTTTTATTCGGCGTGGCTTCTTTATTCAATGGCTTCGATTATGGTGTTGAATTTGATGGCGGAAGAAGCTATACTATCAAATTTGACCAGGCTTATACAGTAAGTGATGTACGGGAGAAATTGCATGATCACCTGGGTAAGTTTCCGGTTGTTAAAACAATCGGTGTTAATAACCAATTGAATATTACCACAGATTATCTTATCGATGAAACGAACCCTGAAGTAGAGCAAAAGGTATTGGCTAAATTATACGAGGGATTGAAGGCCGCGCATTTTGTTCCTGAAAATGTAGATCTGGCTACTTTCGAGTCAAAATATGTGCAAAGTACGCAGACGGTTCTGCCAACCATATCGCAGGATCTGAAAAAGGGAGCTGTATTAGCGACGGTAATCGCAGTTCTAGCTATCTTTATCTACATCTTTATTCGTTTCCGTAAATGGCAATACTCTATCGGAACGATCTTGTCTATAGTGCATGACGTTGCTATCACATTAGCTGTGTTCTCTTTCTTTAAGGATATTGTTCCTTTTGCTTTAGAAATTGATCAGCACTTTATTGCTGCGATCCTTACAGTAATCGGTTTCTCTATGAATGATACTGTTATCGTTTTCGACAGGATACGTGAATACTTCCGTAAAACACCTAACGGTGATAAAAAGGAAATCGTAAACCGGGCTATCAATGATACGCTTAGCCGGACAATTATGACTTCCCTTACTGTATTCTTAACAGCTGTCACCCTGTTTATTTTCGGAGGCGAGGCCCTTCGTGGATTTGCATTTGCTATGGCTATAGGTGTGCTGGCAGGTACTTATTCTTCTATATTTGTGGCGGCGCCTGTCCTGGTTGATCTGGATAAGAGCGATTCTCTACGTGTTGAGGAAGATAAGGAAGAAAGAATTAGAGTATTGAAAGAACAAGCCTAATTGGGTTCAGAGATATAGAAAAGGGCATCTGGTATAACAGATGCCCTTTTCTATTAATGTTATTTCTTTTTTACTATGTATATTTACCGGATTAGTTTACTAAGGTCGTTCATATCCACATCACCATCACCATCCTTATCCAGGCCTAATTTGGTACCTATACTGTTGATCGTGCCCATAAGCCCCGAATTGCCCGTTGGGTTGGCAGAGTTGCCTGTAAGAGAGGACAAAAGGCCACCCAGATCAAAGCCGTCTTTTTGTTGTTGATTATTTCCTCCCAGAATTTTGCCTAATACGGCGGGAATTATAGATGCTGCAATCGAACCGGCGGTTGCCTTACTAATGCCTAGCTTTTCGGTTAAATTGCCTACGAATTGGTTAGAGATATTTTGGACAGAAGTATTATTCTGCAATGCATTGGGATCATTTTGAAAAGCTTCAAGCAGATTATTCATCTGTCCTGATGTTTGTAGTTCCTGCAATCCCCGGAAAATGGAATTTTGAGCTTCGTTCAGGACTTCGCCGTTTTGGGCATTGGGAACTTCTTGGTTTTCAACAACAGATTGTTGTCCGCTCTGTTGTATTAATTGCATGAGTTGGTCTAACATAAAAAAAGTTTTGTTTAATAGAAATGCATTTTAATTTCTTTAAACAAAACTTATGCCGAAATAGTTCGCAATGCGAAGATGTGCTACTATTTCCTGTTTCCTTATTGTTATATTTCGCTTAACTCCAGCCAGCGCATTTCTTTTTCTTCAATCAATGCCACCAGTTCTGCAATGCGGTTCCCCCTTTTTTCCAGATCTTCGAAACTCATATTGCCACTACTCATTTCTCTTTCCAGTTCCCCTTTTTCCTGTTCCAGTAAGGGCATTTCTTTCTCCAGTAGTTCCAATTCCCTCTTTTCTTTAAAAGACAATTTCCGGACATCATTTTTTGCGACTGCATCTGGTTTTTCCGGTTTGCTTTCCTGTACTGCTATAGCTGCATTTTTATATTTCTCCTCTTCGCGCTGTAGTTCACGGTATTGCGAATAGTTACCCGGGAAATCACGGACAGCGCCGTCACCTTCAAAAACAAACAGATGATCTACGAGCTTATCCATAAAATACCGGTCATGCGATACAATGATGAGGCAACCCTGAAAATCGGCCAGGAACTCTTCTAATATGTCCAGTGTGGGCAGGTCGAGATCATTGGTTGGTTCATCCAGTACCAGGAAGTTGGGGTTTCGGAACAGAATGCTTAGCAGTTGCAAGCGTTTCTTCTCACCACCACTTAACTTCGAGATGTAGGTGTATTGTTTTTCCGGCGGAAATAAAAAGCGCTCCAGGAATTGTGCCGCGCTGATCTTGGCACCATCGGCGAGGGGGAAGAATTCCGCTATATTTTTAACAAATTCAATTACACGAATGTCCTCTTTCACTACGAGGCCATCTTGCGAAAAGTCGCCAAAAACAATAGTTTCTCCGACATTTATTTTGCCACTGTCGGCAGCCTCTTTGCCCAAGAGCATATTGATGAATGTTGATTTGCCAGCTCCGTTTTTACCAACAACACCAACACGTTCCCCCCGTTTAAAAGTGTAATCGAAGCCTTGTAGAATGCGCTTGTCACCAAACGATTTATATACTTTTTTTAATTCAAGGATTTTGCCGCCCAGCCTGGTCATTTTAACCTGGAGTTCCAGTTCGGCCTGCTTTATCTTTTGGGTGGCTCTCTCTTTCCAGTCATAAAAAGCATCTTGCCGGGCTTTTGACTTTGTTGTTCTAGCTTTGGGTTGCTTGCGCATCCATTCTAGTTCCTTGCGGTAACGGTTACGAGCCTTCTCGATACTGGCCTGTTCGTTTTCTTCCCTTGCTGCTTTTTGTTCCAGGTAGCGCTCATAATTGCCTTTGGTCAGGTAGAGCTGCCTGTTATCCAACTCGATGATCTCATTACATACATTATCCAGGAAATACCGGTCGTGGGTTACCAGCAATAAAGTAACTTTCTCCTGGTTCAGGTAATATTCCAACCACTCGATCATTTGCACATCCAGATGGTTGGTTGGTTCGTCCATGATCAAAAGCGTATGGCGATGCTCAAAATCCATGTCGATCAACACTTTAGCCAATGCGATCCTTTTTTTCTGTCCACCCGACAGCGTACCTACTTCCTGGTCCAGGTTGTGTATATTAAGTTTTCCAAGGATCTCTTTCACTTTCGCATCAAAATGCCAAGCATTCAACTCATCCATTTCCTGTATGGCTTCTGCCAGTAACACGGGGTCGGGATCGCCTTCCTTTTCTGTTAAAATCTCATAGTTCTTTATAGCATTTAGTACTGGGTGTTCGTGGTCGAAAATATTTTCTACAATATTGCGTTTATCGTTAATGACGGGGTTTTGATCCAATAACACTACTTTGACATCTTTATGAATCCATACCTTGCCCTCGTCGGGGATCTCGGTACCACATAATATTTTCAAAAGAGTTGATTTGCCTGCTCCGTTTAATGCGACGAGCGCAATTTTATCTCCCTCTTCAACATGAAAGGAAATCTGTTCAAAAAGAGGTTTGTCTGCATAAGATTTGCTTAGATTATCGACCGAAAGATAGTGCATAGGACAAAGGTAAGCCGAATTGACAAATAGGACGGGAACAGGGACGATTTGTATCGAAAAGCATTAACAGGTAAATCCTATATTTGCTGATGCCAATATATTATCCGGCAACAAATAAGAGACGTTATATTATAATAAAGGTCCTGGGAAATTATGATGAAATCCATATTATATTTGTTATCCGTTAACCTGCTGCTTATCTCCTTTTCAGCCGTCCGTGCACAGGAGTATTTGGCGCCTTTATCATGTAATACAGATTTACTGCTACGGGCGCTGAAAAAAGAACCAGCCGGCCGCCCGGCCTCGCTTACAATACCCTTTTTTGAAGATTTTACAGGAAATGATGTCTATCCGTCACCCGACAGGTGGAGCGATATTTATGTGTATGTGAATAACACTATGCCAGTCAATCCTATCAGCCGGGGCGTCGCTACTTTTGACGCACTGAATGAAAAGGGCGTACCTTATGACACGCTAGTTGCGTACAGCCAGGTAATGGCAGACTCCCTTACTTCCCAAGCCATTAGCTTAAGCGCATATGGCCCCGTCGATTCCCTTTATTTGAGCTTTTGGTACCAGCCTCAGGGCAATGGCTTCGCTCCAAAAAATGCGGATTCTTTCATGCTTTACTTTCTGAGATCAACCGGCGTTTGGCAGCAGGTTTGGGCGGTTGGCGGTGATACCTTAACGCCCTTCCGTCAGGTGATGATACCTGTTCACGATACAGGTTACTTTCACGATGGTTTTCGTATGAGATGGGTCAATAAAGCCACAAAAGGAATTAGTGACTCGCATTGGAACCTGGATTATATCCACCTGGATAAAGAACGCAGTGTGGGGGATACGTCGATAAGAGATGTAGCCTTTACGCAACAACCCAACTCTATCTTAAACGATTTTTACGCTATGCCCTACCGGCACTTTCGAACTAACCCCTCTTCGTTCCTGGCTAGACAGCAGGTTACGGCAGTGCGCAATAATGGTTCCAGCAGTCAAAATCTTAACCTGGGCTATTCTGCAAAGGTAAGGGCTCCCGAAACCGTTTTGGGGAGTGGTACTATCAGTTTTGCCCTGACACCATATGCCGAGGATCCGGTACTATTTCCTATGTATAATACCTCTGCTTTTAGTGCACCAGATGGCGCTTATGTTTTCGAGAGCCGGTATTACTGCAATAGTGTGTATCCCGGCGAATCGAGGGTAAACGATACCATTGTACATAACCAGGTATTTGATAACTATTTTGCGTATGATGATGGCTCTGCGGAGAAGGCGTACTACTTGCATTTGCTGTCGGGCGCTCCCGGCACCACATTAGTGGAATATGCTTTGTATGCACCGGATACATTAAGGGGGCTTGCTGTTCGTTTCGCCGCCCAGGTACCTTCAGCTATACAGAAGGAATTTATGATAGTCGTTTATAAAGACATTGCGGTCAATGGTGGTTCGGACAACCTTGTATACCAGGAAGATTTTTTCTTCCCCAGATATGAAGACTCGCTGAATAAGTTTTCTGTATATTCATTTGCACAGCCACTATATATGGAGCCCGGCGTTTTCTATATAGGTATTGTACAGCCGGCCGGCGGTTTAAGCGATTCGTTATACATAGCACTGGACGCCAACAGGGCCGGTGCGAATCATCGTTATTTCAAGGTTGAAAATACCTGGGAGCCTTCGCAACTGCCGGGGGCGCTCCTCATGCGTCCGTTATTGGGTGCAGAATTACCGCTTGCTATATCTATCTTGCCGGATAAAAATAATTCGTCCTGGCGTGTATTACCTAATCCCGCTACAGAAAATATTTTTTTAGAAAATACAAAAGGCGATGACAATAATGCTTTGTCTACTTTCCGTATTTACGATTTGCAGGGGAAGGCCGTGCTGAGCGGCGTTTTTCGCGGCAATCGCAAAGAAATAGCAATAGGGGACCTGGTACCCGGCATGTACCTATTGCGTATGGAAAGCGCAGGCACAGTATTTTCTACCAAGTTGTTGAAGCAATAGGAAGGTGCCTCCTGATTGTATAGCGTTTAATATTATGATACGGATATGATTTATTCTTTTAAGGGCTTTATCCCTGTTGTCCATTCTTCTGCTTTTATACATCCCCAGGCTACTGTTACGGGTAATGTTATTATTGGTAAAGACGTATACATAGGACCCGGTTGCGCTTTACGGGGCGATTGGGGGGGCATAGAAATAGCTGACGGCTGCAATGTGCAGGAAAACTGTACGATCCATATGTTCCCCGGTATAGTGGTGAAACTGGAAGAATCGGCGCATATAGGCCATGGGGCTATTATACATGGTGCGCATATCGGGCGAAACGTAATGATCGGTATGAATGCCGTGGTTATGGATGATGTTGAAGTTGGTGCAGAGTCTATTGTCGGCGCCCTGGCTTTCGTGGCAGCCAACACTATTATACCCCCCCGTTCACTGGTGGTAGGCAATCCCGCTAAGATCGTGAAGCAGGTAAGCGATGATATGATAGCCTGGAAAACAAAAGGGACACAATTATATCAATCACTCCCGCAGGAAATGAAGGACTTTTGGCAGCCCTGCGAGCCGCTTCGGGAAGTTCCGGATAACAGACCTGCTCAGGAAACGCTATACAGCACATGGAATAATATCAAAAATAGCTAGGGAGGGACACCGGGTAACCGGTTCTAAATTTGCAATAAATGTTTTAGAAAGTCATTATCCCAACCGGCTCGATGCCTTTTCTGAGAAACCCGGAAGGCTTCCATGTGCATAACCACCGGTGCAACCGGCGACTGTTAACCAGCATCCTATCCAACACTGAAGGAGTTAAACCTCTCACTCACCGTAAATATTTTCGATCGAAATCAAATCCATTGTCCATGTTTGATCGTTTAAATGCATCATAGGAACTGTAGGTTTCCTGGATTTGAGGACACGACGATTTTGATCAGAGTCGGCCTGTAGCGCATAATGATTTTTTTATGGTGATCTATTCAAGCCTTTCCTTTGGTGTTGTGTTTACGTGATCTCTTATTTCCACGGATTGCATCCGAGTTATTAAAATCTAAGCCTTTCCGAGCTTATTACTAATACCATTAATTTATATTGGCTCGATCTTGTCCATCTAATGTTTTTTACGGCGATTAGCGGCCCGCAAACAGCAGATGTGACGATACAGTAGCTATGGCTTAGGAAATTGTCGAGAATAGAGGGCGTTTTTTATGCGATCTATACGGGAATTTGTGCCTGTAGGCAAAATGCAATAAGTTCCATAAAGTATCCTTCCCAATTATACCTTTTTAAGCCCTGGTTGTCCTATGCAGGAGCGTTAAGCGCTTTGATTATTTGCGCCTCGCGACTACTCATTATTCAGCAGCCCGGCCTGGATTGCGACTTTTACCAGTCCGACTGTGTTTTTTACATCCAATTTTTGAATAAGATTACAACGGTGATTTTCTGCTGTGCGGTAGCTGATAAATAATTTTTCGGCGATTTCTTTTGTCGTGTATTCTTTGGCAATAAGCTCCAACACTTCTTTCTCCCGCTGTGTCAATTCCGGGATAACCATATCCTGTGCCTGATTTTTATACCGGATCACGTTTTGGAGCAATTGCTCCCGGAGAGCAATTTCTATGTATTCTTCTCCTCTGTAAACAGCCTCGATGGCCGAAACAAGAGTACCCGACCCCGAACCTTTAAGCAGATAACCCTTACAGCCTCTTCGTAACATAGTCGTCACCATAGCCGGTGTGTCGATACTGGTCAGGATCAATATCTTTATGTTGGGATATTGTGTGGTAATACCAGGTGTAATATCTTTTCCCGATTGATCCGGTAGAAGAAGATCTAGAACCAATACGTCGGGCTGGTAAAAGGACAGGCCTTCCAGTAATTGCCGGGCATTGGTATAGGTGCCCTGTATATTAATATGCGGGTAAGGCTTTAATAGTGTTTTAAGCCCTGATATTATGAGTTCATGATCGTCTGCAATTGCAATATGTATCGTTTCCATTATCTACTTAATTTACGCTGTATAGTGGGGCTTATCAAATAGAAGCTCAATATGTACCGAGGTGCCGTGGGGCTTACGGCTATGAATATCAATATTGCCATTCATTGCTTTTACCCGGTTACGTATACTGGTCAATCCTGTTTGGTTGATGGCTAAGGCCTCCTTTCCCCGCATGCCCACTCCGTCGTCTTCCACGGTAATATTTAGGAAATTATCCCGGTAGTTGAGCTGAACAAGAGCTGTGTGCGCCGCGGCATGCTTCAATATATTCTGAACCAGTTCCTGCGTTATCCGGAATATGGATATCTCTATATCCGAAGGTAATCTCGGTATTTCGCCATAGTGTTGCACGTGAATTTTTAATCCGGTCAATTTTTCGACATTTTTACAGAAATAGTGCACGGCTGATATCAGGCCCTGTTCCAGCAGCGCATCGGGCATCAGGTTATGGGCTGTTTGCCGTATTTTTTGGCCTACAAGGTTCATCTGCTGTGTTATATTTTGATAATCCTCTGTTTGTTCTATCTCCGGGTAACTCATCGGAAGAATCTCCAGGCCCATTTTTACAATTGAAAGTTGCACCATTATATCGTCGTGCAGTTCACGGCCTATACGTCCTCTCTCTTTTTCTTCTCCTTCTATTACGGCTTTCAGTACTTCCACTTTTTGTTGCTGTTGGGAATGGACAACTCTGTGCAATTTAAGCCGCTGCTTTTGATAGAGTATAATAACCGTTGTTATGATGATCAGGGCCCCTGCAGCAATGCCGCCTATCCATATGTTTTTCTTACGTAGTGATCCGGTACTGATTAAAAGCTGCATTTTTTTTTTGGTAAGCTCTTGTTCGTTTTTGCTGATCAGGTGGATCGCTTCCAGCTCGCGCAGAGTTTTTACATTGATCATACTATTGATCGTGTCTTTCAGATTAAAGGCCAGTGTTCTGTAATGGTATGCCTTTTGGTAGTCGTGTAAGGAGTCGTAATTTTCACTGAGCGACTCGTATATCTCCATTAAACTCTTCAGTGTAATAGACGAACTGTCGAACCTTTCCAGCGCACGGAGAAGATACATAGTCGATTGTTGGTAGTTACCCAGGTGAAAATAGGAAACGCCCATCCCGATCCAGTTCGATACTTTATTTTGAAGGTCATTGTCATTCGCATCTAGGGATTTCCCAAACTCAGAAATGGCATCCCGGTAACTGCTGTCTTTATAAAAAATAAAACCTTGCAGGTAATGCCTCCACTTTTTTTGCCTGCCAGCATTATAATAGGGTAGGGCTTTGTTCAGGTAAAGGCTTGCCGTATCTGTCTTGTCCAGGGAAATATAAGCTTTGGATAAAGTTTGGTAAGTAGCAGCCAGTTGATCGGTATATCCGTATTGCCCCGCCAACATTTCTGCCTTTTTTAGAAAGGGTATGGCTTTTTCCCACTGTAAAAGAAGACAATAGGCATTGCCGATGTTATTTCGCAATATGATTTCGGTCCGGATATTTTCTACCCCGGGCTTAATGTTGTTCAATGCTTTGAAATAATATTGCATAGCACTGTCGTACTGTTCCTCGACCGAAAATCCTGCAGCCATGCTATTATACCAGGACGAAAACAATTCTTCTTTCCTGTTAACTGACCTTTCGCAGGCGCTTAGTGCCCGCCTGAAATAGGACAAAGCTTTCCGGCCTTCATTCTTGTCCACATAATGCCCCCCGATCCATAAAAGCGCCGAGGCCATACCGTCAGGGAAACCAATGGCTTCGCTCTTCAGATAAACCTGTTGGAATATTACCAATGCACTATCCGGCCAACTTTGTGCAATTTGACTACCCTTTAGCAGCAGAGAGTCCAGTTCGGGATAGGCCTTCTCCCAATTTTCTTTTTTTGCCTGATCTATACTCCAGCCAAACTCCGGGAAAAAATTCTGGGCATTCAGCAATACCGAACAACATAGCACTAGGAGAGTGGCTATGGCTTTGCCCATATAGTTTTTCGTAGTCGTCATAATACATTCAGGTCTAATTTTGCCTGAGTATAACCTGTCTTATAAAATTAAGTCTTTTGCCATTAAGGCAGAATAAATGTTAAGCGAAAGTCTATTCTTTCGGGCGATTTGTAGTGAGGGTTTCCCCTTATTTTTGGGCAGATAAGGGGAAACCCTCGCGTCTTATTCGTTATACCCCTATACATTTGTTTATACAGCGATGTTATTGCAGGGGGCATTGGACGGTCTTAACCGGCGATTGCTATAAATATTCCCTGTTATTGTTTATCTTTTTATATAGAAAAAGTATGAAAATTAGAAGTTTATTCCTTTCAGCACTGCTTTTGCCTTCATGGGGATTACCCGGCATCGCCCGGACAATTACCGAAAAGTGGCAGGCACCTTCTGTGACACAGCCCCATCTGTTCATCGAAAACAAAGGGCAGATTGTTGATCAACACGGAAAATACAGGAGTGACATCGATTATCGCCTGAGCGCGACAGATGTGCAGGTATTTTTGGGAAAGGGAAAGATAGAATATCAATGGTCCAAACCTGCAGGGGCGGCGCATGATCCGGGCGGGAAGCCGGCAAAAAAAACACAGACATCATTAGCCCGGGATATATACAGGTTAGACTATCAGCTTGTGGGTGCTAATACCAGTGCATCATTAACACGTGAAGAGGCTAATGGTTATTATGAACAATATTATCTTTCGCAGTCCGGAGGAAAGGCAGTAACAGCCGAAAGCTTTCAGAAAATTACATACAAAAATATTTACCCTGCCATTGATTGGGTTGTGTACACCACGGGAAAGGATATTAAATACGATTTTGTAGTGCATCCTGGAGGTAATATAGCTGATATTAAAATGAAATATGTAGGAGCAGCGTCCCTGGCTATAACAGAGGCCGGGCACCTGTTGGTGAAGACGCCTATGGGTGAACTCAGTGAAACTGCACCCATCAGTTTCCAGGAAGACGGCCGCAGGGTATTTTCACATTTCGTTCTGAAAAATGGTTATGTCAGTTTCGAAACCGGTAACTACCAGGGCAAACTGGTTATTGACCCGCATGTCAGTTGGTCAACCTACTACGGAGGCTTTGCCGAGGGCCTGGAGATGGCTAACAGCACCGTCACAGATCAGAAAGGGAAAGTGTATCTTTCTGGCAGCGTTACCAGTCTGATGAATATTGCTACGACCGGCGCACAGCAATCCAGCCATGCCGGGGAAACAGACGCTTATGTAGTTCAATTCAATAGTGCGGGTGTAAGGCAATGGGGAACCTATTTTGGTGGACCTGGTTTTGATGGTGTAGGCGCCGGATCCTGGTATACGGCTATAAAATTAGACACCCTGGATAATATTTACCTGGCTTCGGCTACGACCAGTACTTCTGGTATAGCAACCGCCGGGGCTTTCCAAACAACCTTTAAGGGAGGAAACGCCAGCGGAACCGATGCTTTCCTGGCAAAATTCAACACTGCGGGCAAGTTGTCCTGGGCTACTTATTACGGAGGAACCGGGGATGAAAGTGTAACCCAAAATTGCCTGGCTTCAGATGGCCGTAATATCTACCTGGCCGCCATGACGGCCAGCGATCTGGACGTTACAACCACGGGAAGTCATCAGTTCCTATATGGAGGTGGAGGGTACGATGCTTTGCTGGTGAAGTTCGGGCCAGATGGAACGCGCGATTGGGCTACTTATTATGGCGGAATAGAATGGGAATTGGAGGAACCGGCCATTACCTGCGACCGCCTGGGCAATATTTATATGTCTGGAACAACAGCCAGCGCAGCCGACATTGCTACACCGGGGAGCTATCAAGCTGCCTTTGCAGGCGCTAATTCCTGGGGTGATGCTTTCCTGGTAAAGTTCAATCCGGAAGGCAAACGCCAGTGGG
>JBEBWN010000060.1:0-14917 GCA_040392235.1 Taibaiella helva
TTATATTCACCTAGCGCCCTGTCTGGATAAATGCACAAACCTAAATCGCCGCGGCTAAAGGGTAAGGACCGCATTCACACATTCCAGTATCGCAATCAGGACCAATTCCCCTGATTGCTTCCGAGGTGCCTCCACTAACGTATATATAGTAATCGAAAGTAATTCCAATTTCACCTTTATAGGAAGACATCAAAAAAAAGATAAAAAGTATATATAGAAAATGCCTGGTACTCGGCATATTCCTGTCGGGCCTTTGATAGTATATTATTGATAGCGGAAAAATTTAGGAGCTCCGGATAATCTAAGGAAACCCAAAGAACCCAGTAAAAAAAACCTCGAAAGTATGGGAACCTTCGAGGTTAAAATATATTTTCAGCAACTTTTACTTTCCTATTTTTATTATCTTCTGTATCTTCAGAAGAGCACCATTACTATCGGCTATATGCAGCATATAGAAGCCATCTGTTAATTCGGCTACAGGAATCTGGACCGCACCTTTCGTTTGTCGGATTACCCGGCCGTCAATTGTTTTGACCGTCACATTTACCGCAGCGGGAGCCTTTATTAAAATAAGGTCTTCAGCGGGATTAGGGTAAACCCGGATCTGGCCTGCTGATGCCGGTGTATGCTTTATACTAATGTTGCTAATAATGTAAACATCAGAAGTATCCGAACAGCCATTCTCATTATTTACCACTACCTGGTAGTTCCCGTTTTTGCTTATGGTATATGTGGAGTCGTTTGCGCCCGCTATAGACTCGTTATCCAGCAGCCATTGGTAAGCGCTGTACGTGCCATTTACACCTAATGTAAAGTTATGCACATTAATAACCGGTTTATCTATCGGGAAGACCTTCAAATCCAGTATAATAGAACTATCGCAGCCCATTATATTGGGAAATATCTGCCTATACGTACCACTAGTCGTATATACACTATCATTTAAAGTGTAACTTTCACATGTAGATACAGCGAGGTAGGAGGAAAAAGTATCGCTACAGAGGAACTTCACCAGGTATATGTCGCTACTGCCCCTGGAACCTATTCGCGTATTGGAGGCGCGATCAAATGTAGCGGTATCATTAAAATAACCCGTGGTATATACATTCCCGCTGCCATCCAGCGCCAATCCATAGCCATTATCGTTTTTGCTGCCACCGATAGTCTTAGTCCAGAGAACATTGCCCCGCACATCATACTTGACTAGAAACGCATCATAGCCTCCCGCTGTAGCGAGCAAATTTAGCGCACCGCCGGCACTCCCGGGATTAAAATCGACAGTGTCAGAATTGAAGTATCCTGTAGCATACACATTGCCACTACGGTCTGCAACCACCGCCGTGCCATAATCGCTTTTCCCCCCCGTTATAGCTTTAGCCCAAAGAAAACTACCATTGGCCTCATACTTAACTAAGAAACCGTCCCATTTATTGGCTACGATTGTACCCCCATTGCCACCGGGATTAAAATCAGCCGGCTGCGAGTAAAAATCTCCCGTCACGTACACATCTCCCTTTCCGTCTACCGCTACGCCAAATGCATGTTCGGTTGACCTGCCGGCTATAGCCCTGACCCAAAGAAAGCCGCCTCGGGCATCATACTTAGCTACAAACGCATCAAAGTCGCCTGCCGAGGCTAGTGTATCTCCGCTGCCCCCGAAATTGAAATTAGCTGTGCGCGAAAAATGCCCGGTCACATAGGTATTGCTGCTATCATCTACAGCTACGCCAAAAGCATAGTCTATATTACTGCCACCCATGGATTTAGCCCAAAGAAGATTGCCGCCCGCATCATACTTCACCAAGAACATATCAATGCCCCCTTCTATAGCATTCAATTTACCGCCGCTACCTCCGGGATTAAAATCGGCTGTGTTGTTAAAATACCCCGTTACATACGCATTACCACCGCGATCCACCGCCAGCCCCTTACCCTCATCGTTAGCACTCCCCCCCATACTTTTAGCCCAGAGGTAATTGCCATCTGCATCATATTTGGCTAAGAATGCATCGTAACTTCCGGCGCTGGTCAGTCTACCACCGCTACCACCGGGATTAAAATCAGCGGTATCCGATTGCATAAAACCCGTCAGATACACATTCCCGCTACCATCCACGGCTACGCCATAGGCACCATCGGCTCCCTTTCCTCCCATAGCCTTAGCCCAGAGGAAGCCACCGCTGGCGTCATACTTGGCCAGGAACACATCAGCACTTTTTACAGCGGTCAGTCTACCACCGCTACCACCGGGATTAAAATCGGCCGTATCGCTAAAATTTCCGGTTACATATACATTACCGTTGGCATCCGCCGCTGTGCTACGGCCCTCATCCCGGTTTCTATCGCCCGAAGCCTTAGCCCAGTCAAACGTCTGGGCATGGCTCGTCAAACACGACCAACTAAGGAATAAGCCAGTCAACAGTTTTACACAACTCAAAATCTGCTTCTTTGTAACTTTTTTGTTCATAAATTTTTAATTTTCGAGAATGAAACGCCCCTTATCACCTGATTAATTTTAAAAGGCCCCGGGAGGTAAAAACAATAATCGTTACAAATGTATTCCCCTTATGAATATGCAGTTAGGCAGTAATTTATGAAAATAAACTAAGGAAAACCCTGAATTTTGACTGGGCAGGAAAAAGACAGGGGTTTTACTATATCTTTAAAGGCCATCTCTGGCAGGGAATTATAAAAATAGGTGCTATGCAGCAATTGTCAAGGTATAGTCTGTTGCTAATTTTACTATTGTTGAAGGCCATTTGTATTACAAGCCGTACACATGCCCAGGAAAAGTATAGTATAACGAATAAGGTGCCTAGGCCGGACACACTAGCCATTATACAGATACTGGAAAGAGCGAAAACGGAGCGGGAAACAAAAAATGCCTTGCGGTACTACCAAAGTGCCCGGGTACAGAGCGAACAGCTTAATTATGCCTACGGCATTGCAAAGGCATTGAATGGCATCGGTGTAATCTATCTTTATGAGGGCAATTACACCGGCGCTTCACAATATTTCAATGAAGCCGTCCGGTATATTATAAGCAGGGATAAGCACCGGCAATTGCTTCCGGGCATTTATACCAATATCGCAAACAATTTCAGTCATACCGGTCAGTTGGATTCTGCGTTATTTTATTCCTTTAAAGCTTTAACCTATGCCACAAGTGGAACCGATAGTGCTTTATGCTCTGTCAGTGCCCTGCACAATAATATCAGCAATGTATACAGTTATTTAAATCAATACGAAAAAACGGTTGCCCATGCCGAACTGGCCGTTCAATACGCGGTGAAAGAACGCGACACCTTCCTTGAATATACTGCTTATGTAAGCCTGAGTAACGCACTAAGAAATCTACCCGGTGAGAAACGGCATGATGAGAAGATAGAAACATACTTAAAAAAAGCAGTTGTTTTAGCCCACAAACATCGATGGGCTTACCTGGAACATAAAGCTCTTGTTGGCCTGGGCAACCTGTACAAGGCGAAGGAACCTTACACAACAGAAAACATCGAAAAAGCCCTCCGCTATTTCCAATTGGCGCAAGCTATCCCGGTAGAGTTCAATGCCGACCGCATTGTTATCAACACCAATATTGGCTATTGCTTAACGTTACTTAAACAGTATAAGCAGGCAGAAGAAATTTTGCTGGAGAGCTTAAAGCAATCTAACACCCCGGATGTGCATTATGCCGGAACCCTGGCTATGCTGGCCCGACTGTATACGGATCAGGGCAACCACAAACAAGCCAATAAATATTATAACCGGTATATAGCGTTGGCAGAACAAAAAGAGACCAATAAAGAAAAGGCGCTGAAGATAGAATATCTTTACGAAGCCAAAGAAAGAGAAAATGCAGCGATAAAAAAGGAGTTGTTATTGAATAAACAAGACCTGGCCGTGCAACGGAAAAGCACGATAGCCTACCTGGTATTTGCTTTTGCCATCTCAATAGTTGCTATTATTTCCTTCTACTTCCGCTACCGGAGAATGCTGGATAAACAGGCTGAAAAGCAAAGGATAGAAAAAGCCTCCTGGAAGGCCTCGATAGAAGGGGAAGAAAGAGAAAGGGCTCGACTGGCCAAAGAGCTGCACGACAATATAGGTGGCAACTTGTCGACGATAAAAAGCTGGCTGGCTAATATGCAGCGACGTAACGGCAATGGTACAGTGCTTAAACAAGATGTTGAAGACGTAGAGAAATTAGTAGCCCACACCCTCACAGAAGTACGCAATACAGCCCATCACCTGATGCCAGAGCTACTACTCCGGCTAGGGCTTGCCGAGGCGGTACGCATCTATTGTATGAATGTGCAAAAAGCTACGGATGTTGATTTCGAATTTCATTACCTGGGTTATATCGGTAGTTTGGGTAAAGATCGGGAACTAATGCTCTATCGCATTATCCAGGAACTGGTTCAGAACATTATAAAGCATTCGAACGCTACGGCTGCACTGGTGCAAATGAGCCTGCATGAAACCAAGCTGACCATTACCGTCGAAGATAATGGTAAAGGCATCGTGTCTTCTGACCCACGCGATCATAAAGGCATAGGCCTGCAAAGCGTACGGACGACTATAGAGCACCTGGGCGGCCAATTCTCTATCGGCTCTGAGCCGGGTACCGGCACCACTGTGGAAATAGAAATAAATGCAGAGAACAACCTTGCGGACAAAAACGTTTTGGCATGAAAATAAAAGTGAGCATTACAGACGACCATTTGATAGTAGCAAACGGGGTATATACCATGCTTAAAGCGCATCCGCTGATAGAAATGACTGGTATTTATACCAGCGGGAAACAACTATTGCTACAGCTGGAGCAAAAGGAACCGGATGTGCTGTTACTAGACATACAACTTCCGGACATACAAGGGGACGAGCTGGCCCGGATCATTACGGAGAAACACCCCCTTGTAGCCATCCTCGTACTGACCAATATGGACCAGGTATTTTATGTACGCAATATGTTTATGAACGGCGTAAAAGGCTACCTGCTTAAAAGTGCTGATACCCCAACCCTGGTAGAGGCTATTACTGCAGTGTATAGGGGACAACAATACCTGGACAGTAATATGCAGCAGCAAATGGCCTACGAGCTGCTGGATGCGCGAAAGGCGCAGGCCATTCCCAAGCTAACCAAGAGAGAGCAAAAGATACTGGAACTGATAGCGGCAGAGATGACCAATACAGAAATAGCTCAGGAACTTTATTTGAGCATCAGCACGGTAGAAACACACCGTTTAAATTTATTTTTCAAGCTAGGCGTAAAGAATGCCGCCGGATTGGTAAGGAAGGGAATACAAATGGGGTTGATAAAGTAAAGGGACAGTTCTAAGACATATGAAGGTAGAAACAGTTTATGTGGTTCGTAGTGTATTGTCGCTTATTCATTCAATAAAGGGAAGAATCCGCTGAAGGAAAGGAGGGTACACCGGGCGAACAGGCCTTTATTCAAATCGTGCGCCGACAAGGACTAATTTGCCGGCGCGCTTTACCTTAAGCACAACCGTATCTCCAGCTTTGTATTCGGACAGCAGGTCCCGGTAAGTAAATATGTTTTTAATAGCCTTTTTATCAAAAGCAACAATAACGTCGTCTTTTTGCAGACGCGCACGATCGGCCGCTGTTCCCTTAACAACCCCTTTCAACCGGACACCTTGTGTAGACCAGTAATCAGGCTTTATACCCAGTGTTACCCGGGTTTTAGGTTGCTGGGCCGCCAGGTAAGCCTGTGGCCACAACAGGGAAGTAATTATAAAAACGGGCAGGAACAGTAAGCGCTGTAGCCGCCGCAGGGGCATTACTACAATCACCCCGGCAGATATTGCGTTCGGCATCATTAGAACTAGCTTAAACGACAAAGATACATTTGATTGCCGGGAAAGCCGGCTTGAAAGAAAGAACGTTTATTAAAGCGATGCGGAAGCAACCTTGTATTTTGTATTCTTCACCAATCTATAATGCTCAAGACTCAGTATCGCCGACACAAGCAATACTACAGCCAGCAGGCAGACCTGGGAAAGGTCATTCTGGCCATTTGTAAGCTCTGCAGCCAAATGAACAGCATTGGAGAGTAAATAAGCAATACTGATCAGCAAAAACAAGATTAGTATCCAGCGCCGTGTACAGTACAATAGGCATATAATCCATATCATTGGCATATGATAGAAGATATTTCGGATCCATACAACCGATGAAGGTACAGCGCCATTAGCATTCTTCTGGGTAACATTTAACCCGTATACCAGGCCCCCGATATGATAATTAAAATGCAAGATCATGCCCACAATCAATAACAACCATAAAATAATAACCCTGGAATGTTGCTTCATATTCTTTTTTAGAGAGCAAAATTAATATAGCGAAAGAGAAGACCAGTCACTATACTGTCATTATTGAAAACAGTTCCTATAAATAAGAAGATGATCTTTTGCGATAGCCCCTTCTCTGCACAAGGAGTAGTTATACCGGATTATTGTTGCCTGTAACCATAGGTAAAAATGAGTGGATTCCGATGACTTGTGTTGGGAAAAAAATACATGGACCAAAGGGTTACTTCGGGCATTTCGGATTCTTGCAGGCAATCTCCGGGCAGCAAACTATTAATCGACCCGTACAGCAGATTATCGAATCAAAGTGACATTTCCTTCATAATGCTGACTGTCGCCGCCATCGGATAGCAGGTCGATATGGTACACATAGGATCCTGGTAGCTGCTCCCCACCCAAATAACGCCCGTCCCAGCCCCGGCCCTTCTTATCGTGGCTTTCGAAAACCAATTGCCCCCAACGGTTCCATACCTGCATGCGGAATGTACGGGTATCCCGGGTTAATAGCTGTCTCGGGAAAAAATGGTCGTTCACACCGTCACCATTGGGTGTGAAGGCATTGGGTATATCAGCATGGCAGCCTTTAGTGATACTGATATATGAACTATTATGGCAGCCCCCTAGCTTGGTAATCACATCCAGGGTGTATTTGCCGGGATGGCTCACCTTTACCTCTTTCGTTGTATCGCCCGTATTCCAGCGATAATAATCACCCTCGCCTCCTGACCCAGCCCTGTTATACAGGTTGAAGGGCAGGCCGTTAAAACAAAGAGATGTGTCGGCCCCCAGGTCAATTACAGGAACGGGGTAGATAGAAACGGTGTCCGTAAAGACCTGATCTGGGCAAGCCCGGAAATGTCCTGTAAGTTGCACTACTTTTAGGCCTGCATGGTCAAATGCATGACTTTTAGGACCAGGTGCTGACTCCAGCAAGCTATTGTTCTCGTCAAAAAGCCAGGTCAGGCTAAGAGTAGTTATATCGGCCCGCGGACGGAACAGGACTTCCGTACCCGTACAAAAAGTATCTTTTTCAATATAAAAGGAAAATGGCGCTACAGGTGTATCTACGGTTAGAGAAAGGGAAAAGGAATCGCTGCAGCGCCCCGCATTTGCGGATAAGACTATGCGGTAATTGCCGGGCCGGGTATACTGATGCTCCGGCGCTTTCTCACGGCGCTCGATACCATCGCCAAAGCGCCAGTTGAACGCTGTATAGTAAGGATCGGATGTGTTATGTAGCTTTAAACGCTGCCCCGTACATACCAAACTGTCTTCCAGTACAAAGGAAACCGGAAAGTTATTTTCCGGCAATTCGAAATAAAGAATGGTATCGCAATTGCTTACTGTATGTACCCGTAAGGCATACCGGCCGGCCGGCAAGTTACCTACACTATCATCATAAGAAAGTATGTTGTTATGATTATCCAGCCAGGTATACCGGTACATATTGCTATCCGCTGCAATAGCCCTGGCGCTGCCGTTATGGGCCGCTTTGCAGGAGGGTTCTATATCCAACAAGGGCAACTGGGCCTGTGGCTCCGGCACATAGAAGGTATCGGCATGAAATATACAGGGCGCTGTTTTATAGCTTACCCAATATCTGCCGGGCAGGTCTACCCGGTTTACCGCAGTCGAGGCATTATTACTCCACCGGAAATCGTAACCATCGGCGCTTACTTTTAAGTCATGGCCCCGGGGCCAGCAATAAGGTGGGATAGTAGTATACCGGGATACCGCCGTATCGTATAGCATTACCGGTATAATATTAGGGAGGGCCAGCGCCAGCGCCGCACCGTACGGGAAGACAATTCCGGCAGTATCCACATCGCAATTCAGCGCCGTTCGGTTAGGCGCATTAATTACGGCCAGGGCGCCACCGGTACGGGGAAAATAAACTTTATTGTCGGGCGCCAGCTTTATCTTACCAAAGGATTCGATGGCTGCTATTGCGGTCCTGGAAAAGCCGGGATCTCCGGTACTTAAATCAAACTGGTATACCAACGAATCTGCAAGATAATGGGTATTAGCATAAACCTTCGATTGATCTGGAGAAAAACAAGCACTATAATAAACGGATCTATTATCTAAAACAACAGGATGGCTCAATATACCACTGGAAGGGTCGAAATCGAAACACTCGAGCCCGCCGCCACTGAGGTGTACCGAGGCACTGAGTATTTTATGATGATCCGGCGAAGGTGTCAGTGTACCCAGTAAATACAGGCTATGATGCAAAGTACCGGTCCTGGACATCACGGCATCAGGACGAATACCCGACGCTGTAATGTCAAAGCTTCTGAAGGTTCCAGTGTCCCTGGCCCGGACTATAAGCCATGTATTACAGCGGTTACCCGGTACGGCCGTCAATTTTTCGGTCAGGTTACTATCCAGCAAAAGGGCTTTCTGACCAGCTACCACAGCTCCGCTGCCACCATTTAAAGACATATCTACTTTGCTGTATAATAACTTACCGGCATGAATTCCATATTCCACTGAAGTAAGCGAGAAAATGTAATATTGATCCGGAACTTCAGGAACAGGAACAATAATCGTTCCCTGGCTTGTACTGCCGGTACCCCATCCATTGCTCAGCGCGGTTCCGTTATCCATTACCTGGAAATTTCTGTTCCAGGCGGTAGTTCCGTCGGTATAGAATAAAAGCCGGCCATTCCGGTCGCAAACAGAAGCCCCGGCTTCATTAAAAACAGTGGTACGCATAGGCACGATAGCCGGCGGGTTAGTGGTAAAATCCAAACCATAGTCGCCCAATACCCAAACATCCTCGTGCTGAGCCCATAGCAAGCCACTGCACATACTCCATACAATAATCAATAGTTGCTTCATAACCTTACACCAAAGAACATAGACAGGTGCCTGTAACAGTAAAGTCTATGTTCCGGATCATGGTTTGTACTTTTTATTAAAGATCTTTTACCAGCTTTGCCATCTTCCGTAGTAACCCCTCCTGGTCAAATACCTGTAGCAGGTATATAGCCGGCGTTAACCCACTGATATCGATCGGTCCGATCCCCGTTCTTCGGAGCACTTCACGTCCATCAATGCCGGAAATGGTTACCCGGACGGGGAAGGCCGCCTGAACATAGACCAGCTGCCGGGCCGGATTAGGATACACGGCAATGGAAGCGCCGGGCTGCGACAAGCCTTCTACACTAACATTCGTAATTTCGTAACCAGACGATGTATCTACACAACCGTAAGCATTTTCGGTAATAACCGAATAAATGCCGTTTTTTGTAACCTTATAGGTGGCCGCCGTAGCACCTGCTATAGGTTCGCCATTGAATAACCATTGATAACGGCGATAGGGGCCTCCTGTGCTTAAGTCAAAGCCGGACACGGTAATAAAAGGTTCTTCATCGGGCAGGACGTATATATCCAATTGCCGGGCCAGGCTGGTATCGCCACAGCGTACTAGCTGCACGGTAAGGGTGCCTCCCTGTCCGTCGTTGGTAACGGCTATGCTATTACTGTCGCTACCGCCCAGCCAGTTTCCCGGCAAGGTCCAGATATAGCTTTCCGCATCCTGCCCGAGCGTGCGGCGAAACTCCGTCTTCATACCGTATCTTTACCTGATAGAGCATCTATAAGAGGGATAGTGGAAAAGCAGAATTTCGCAGTAAAGGCATTAAAAAGTAGCGAACCGGGATAAGTGTCCTGGTGGCTGCCTGCCGTACCGATACCGGATGCACTGTTTGTAACACCGCCGATATAAATAGCTCCTTTCGAATCCATAACCACATGAGAAGCCATATCGTCGCCAGTCCCTCCGAAATAGCTGCCATACACCTTCGTCCCTAAACTATCATATTGCATCAGGAAAGCATCACCAGAATTCAACAGTCCCGTTCCGGAATAGTTTGGTTGCAGTGCATTACCCTTCGCAATATTAGCAGCACTTGTTGTGGCGCCCGAGAGAAATATATTTTTGTTTTTATCGACAAAAACAGAGATCGCGCGTTCCTCATCATTACCTCCTGTATAAGTTGCCCATTTCCTTTTTCCCGAGCTATCAAATTTAACCAATAGTCCATCGTTCATACCACTATACTGAGGTTGCGCGCTTCCTGCAGTAGCTATTCCTGCACTGCTCTGCGTTATTCCCGCTAAATACACATTACCTTCACCATCGCAAAAAACGCCATTACTTCCCAATAAGTCCTCTACATCGGGGCCACCGTAGTAAGTACTCCAAATCCGATGGCCACTGTCGTTAAATTTTGCGAGATATAAATCATTTATACCGCTAAGCGTCGCTTGAAAACTTCCCTGTGAAGCTACTTTGTCCGGACTGGAGGTTTGGCCCAGGAGATATATATTGCCTGTTTTATCGGTGGTTACATACCCTCCTCCTTCTCCGGCGTCGCCTCCAAAATAAGTGCCCCATTGCCTTACGCCATTTAAGTCAAATTTAACCAGATAGGCATCCTGATCTCCCTCAATATGTATTTCTTTAAATGCCCCTGGCGTTGCTATACCCCCGGTACTTTCCGTAACACCTGATAGGTATACATATCCGCTACCATATGCTACGCTATATCCGTAATCATTATATTCATTGCCGGCAGTTGTATCGCCATAATAGGTGCCCCATTGGCGTACACCCGAACTGTCGAATTTAACAAGGAAGGCATCTCCAAAAAAGGCATTGCCACCCATGATACCGCCACTACCACCACCCAATATTGACTGGTGTGCACCCAATGTAGCTATACCTGTTGTACTGCCCGTATAACCACACAGGTATACATTACCGGAACTGTCCACCGTTACCGACATCCCATCGTCTGACCCTGGTCCACCATAATAAGTGCCCCAAAGACGCTGACCCTGTGCGCTAAACTTTACCAAAAAAGCATCCTGCGATCCCAAAAGAGTTGTTTGGTGGCTGCCTGTAGTTGCAATATTTACTATATCGTTTGTTGTTCCGGCAGTATAGTAATTGTCCAGGTGGTCAACACAACCGTCCTCAAAGGCACCAACGAACAATCCAACAGTTCCACCATAATAAGTCGCCCACTTTAATTTGGGATCAATCCTGAGCCTCCCGTCAAAAGAGGCCGTAGTGAAGCGTACAATATTGTTATCCACGAAAAAAAACGATTCGATGAGTGTCCCGTCCTCCTGGAAACTGCGGGGAGCCGATTCTGTAACAGATCCCATTGGTGTCGTAATCAGCAGGCTACCGTCTCTATTGAGCTCTACTTTATCGGCACCTTCATAAATTAACTGTATATCTGCAACATTACCACCCGGATGAACCACAAAATCATATTCAACTTCCGAATTTTTAATATAAATAACCCAATCAATATGGGGATATACCTCTTTATAAGTTATTTTTCTATAGCTGCCTGCGGTTATACCTTCAGGAGTTTGGGGCAGGTAATAGCGCTCGTAATAGTCCAGCTCGTCCTCCTTTACTAACCGGGCATGCCTGTTGGCATGCAGCAGCTTCATATCCAACCGGAAAATTTCATATTTTGATCTGTATTTTTCTGCCTGACCATTGCAGGTAGAGCTATTTGTCTTCGACTGTGTAAACGTGTCCGCTGGCTTAATCCATTGATATTGTATGTGGCCCAGGCCTATAAAAGCATTTACCCCTGGAATAACAAGACGTAAATCTACATCCCTTCGCTGTTTACCGTGCTGATCAAGTATCTGCCCTTTATTCTCTAAAAAAAACATAGTCTCCTCAGATGCGTACTGACCTGTTTTCAACGGTCCAGCAAGCAGGTCCACCGGATAGGCAGAACAAAAATTAATGGCAAGAAGAACAAAAAATAAGTAAATTAACCTCATATGTATTGCTTTTTATAATGCAAAATTTAGTTCGATAGAAACCAAGAACAAATATATAGACCAGGCTAATTGCAACTATTGCGACAATACTCAATCTAAATTTTGAGTAAATCACTCTATTCGAAAGGGATGCCGTATTTTTACTACTGTCTAATTCTTATCTGAATTGCGGAAATATTTATTAATTGTACTATTCGTCTCCGGGCTTATACTGACCGGATTGAATGGTATTGCCCAGATTAAACTGTTTACAGAGCACCCTGTTCATACAACAAGTGTTCCCGGGCATAATCTGATCAACTTATCCAAAAGTTATTTATTTGTTTCGGTAAAGGAACTGGTCGAAAATGTAAAAAAGGCAAAAGAGCGTGGCGCCTATCAGGAAGTAATATCATATTGCAACTGGGCATTGCCCTATATGCAATTATTTGATAAAGAAATGGTAGGAGGTCTCTTTATGGAAATAGGCGACGGTTACGTTCACCTGGGAAAAAATGAATTAAGCCTGTATAATTACCAAAAAGCGCTTGATAATATAGTTTGCAATCATAGGGACAAGCATGAAATGCACACGGATTATAAACGCAATATTGTGTACATCAGTATGAGCAATGTATACAATAGTATTAAAGACTACAGAAAAGCGGTTGACCTTTGTAACAAAGCTGCCGACTACTTTAGTAAAAAAAATTTACCTTATTGGCAGGGTCTGACAAATGGTATTAAAGCGAATAGCTATAAAGGCATTGGATGGGACGATAGCGCATTACGGTCAGCACAATTTGCCTATGGCGATATGGCTCGCTTCAGATCCGGGGAAAAACCTGTTTTTCTCATTGATGATGGCGCAGACCTGACCTGTCGCATTGCTGCGCATATAGCCGAAATGTTTCTTAATAATCATCAAACAGATTCGGCATCTTTTTACCTGAATGACATCCGGAGTATTGCACCCAAGGCTTTGCCTTTTACGCAGATATGGATAGACCTGGATTGGGGAAGGATTTATGCGCAACAGGGGAAAGGGCAGTTGGCTGAAGCTAAGCTGCAACAAAGCATACACAAAGCCGATAGCCTGAACTACCGCAGTCTGAAAGATGAAGCTCTTCAGTACGCGGTTCAATACTACCAGCAAAGAGGAAATACAGGTAAAGCCTTTCAATATCTGCAGCAATTGTATGAACTGAAGGAGGCTGCCAATACCCAACCGGATGTACACCGTATTCATCAATTGGAGTTAAACTATCTTACAGAGCGAAAAGATCGCGAAATTGCAGAAAAAAAATTATTACTCAAGCATAAGGAAATACAGCTCCGGGAAAGAAACTTTCTTCTATATTCGGCTATTGCCGGTTGTATTTTATTACTGACGATGTCGCTCCTGCTGTACCGGAATTATCGGAACAAAAAATTACTACTTCGGGCTACACTATTAAATGTACAGCAAGAACAAAAAATAACCAACCTGCAATCCAGGGTTTCCGGCGAAGAGCAGGAACGCAAACGTATTGCCCGCGAATTACATGACAGCATTATCAGCCAGCTCTTAGCTGTTCAATTACATTTACAGGCTATAGAAGATCAACCCAACCAGCAAGCTGCTCAAAAGCTACCTGCTATAAACAAACAGCTCGATGCAACGGCGAAAGAACTGCGGCAGATAGCACACAACCTGCTTCCCTCCTCTATTCTGGATCAGGGATTGGTCAAAGGCATTAGCTTTTTGTGCCATTCCCTAGAAAGTAGTACGGGTATAGAGGTCACTTTCGAGGTGGTCGGTAATTTTGACAGTATACCCCAAGCGAAAGCATTAAGCCTGTTCCGGATAGTACAAGAGCTATTGCAAAATGTAGTGAAGCATGCCGGAGCAACAGAGGTCCTGGTGCAATTGACCGAAATGGAGGACATGTTCAGTCTGACTGTGGAAGATAACGGGAAAGGCCTGTCCTTTGCGGAAGACGGAAAGCTGCAAGCCGGCCTTGGATTAAAAAACATACTGGAAAGGGTCGAACTCCTCAATGGCAATTTTCATATTAAAAATCAACCCACTCAGGGAACAACAGCCTATATTGAGATTTATCCTTAAAACGAACAAAGGACCACCGCTAAGCAGGGCAATCCGGTCTTAAAAAGTATAATTTGGGGTTTTACCTACTTAGGGTGCTTATATCAAATTCTTCCAGATGGACAGGTCCTTATATAGATTGAAAAAAAATCCGTTATAATCCTCCTGACCATAGCTGCTGTAGAGCCGCATTTGTTTTATGGCGCATCTGTAATTGTTGTAAATGTATCAGGTTTACAAGATAAGCCCGGAGGGCTTAAATTTCCATAACCGCGGATGTAATCCGTGGAAATAAGAGATCGCCTAAAACACAAGCCGGAAAGGCTTGAACAGCTTACAAAAAACATGATGCGCTACAGGCAGATTTATGATCAAATCGTTTCCGATGAAAAATATTTACGGTGCATTGTGGTTCAACCCTTGCAGGGTTGGGTGGAATGCTGTTTATCTGCCGCCGGTTGCACCGGCGGTTACTAACATTGCAGCCCTTCGGGCTGCTTAAAAACAATAAGTTGCATATAGGGTATAGGTAATCGTTCTGGACATTTTGGGAGGAACTCGTTTTATGCCACAGTACATGGGAAAAGCCACGGCCGTATAGAACACAGCCTGGCTGTACTGTTATCAACGAGCTGGATTGATAGATGAAGCTCCTAAATGGTCATCTTTACAATCTGTAGTACATACTTTCCGGGAA
>JBEBWN010000061.1:0-14815 GCA_040392235.1 Taibaiella helva
CATCCACATTGGGTAAAAAAAATAGAGAGTCAATTAGCTAATATTTCATTTTATTCGAACTCTATACGCATTCCGGTTCAACAGGAGTTGGCCCGGCTATTGGGCAAAATCAGCGGAAAGGAAGATTACCAGCTTTTTCTTTGCAATAGTGGTGCCGAAGCCAACGAAAATGCATTGAAACTGGCGTCATTTCACAATGGTAAAAAGAAAATCATTGCTTTTACCAAGGCTTTCCACGGAAGAACTTCTTTAGCCGTGGCTGCAACTGATAATCCATCGATCGTTGCACCGGTTAATGAAACGGACAATGTTATTTTCTTGCCCTTTAATGATACTGAGGCCCTGACCAAATGTTTCGACGAGCAGGGAGAACTCATATCATCGGTTATTGTAGAAGGTATCCAAGGGGTTGGCGGTATACGCGTGGCTGATGAATCATTTTTGCAGTTGATCCGGGAATTGTGCGATAAGCATAATGCCGTATATATTGCAGACAGTGTGCAGTGTGGTTATGGTAGAAGTGGTAAGTTTTTTAGTCATGATTATGCCGGTGTGCATGCTGACATATATACTATGGCTAAAGGAATGGGTAATGGATTCCCTATTGGCGGTCTGTTAATATCCCCGGCTATTAAAGCTAAACATGGAATGTTAGGAACAACCTTTGGGGGTAATCATTTGGCCTGCGCAGCTGCACTGGCCGTTTTAGAGGTAATAGAACAGGAAGGATTAATAGAACAGGCTTTCCAAACCGGGCAATATCTGATGCACCGGTTGAGCGATATTAAAGGTTTTACAGCTATCAGGGGAAAGGGGTTAATGTTAGGCTTTGACCTGGATGAACGTAATATCAACCTACGTTCCACTTTACTGCATAAGCAGCATATTTTTACCGGAGAGGCCAAACCGAATACTGTTCGTCTATTACCTGCTTTAAATATCGGAAGAGAATATGTAGATGTCTTTATGAAGGCCGTAGCCAAAGAAGTAATTGCATAGTCTGTTCTGCCACAAATTTTTTTTTCCTAATGAAACAGTTTATTTCCGCTGACGACGTTCCAGATATTAATGTATTAGTTAGCAAAGCACTAGAGTATAAAGCCTCGCCGTTTAAAGATACGCAGTTGGGGGCTGGTAAACGTGTAGGATTATTGTTCCTGAACCCAAGCCTCAGAACGCGGTTAAGCACCCAAATTGCCGCGCGAAACCTGGGAATGGAGGCTATTGTGTTTAATGTAGATAAGGAAGGCTGGGCGTTGGAGTTTGAAGAAGGTGCTGTTATGAATGGTAGCACCGTGGAGCATATTAAAGATGCCGCACCTGTATTGGGCCAGTATTTTGACATTCTTTGCATGCGTACTTTTCCCTCTTTGAAAGACAGGGAACTTGATTACCAAGAAACCATTTTGCATAGCTTTATCCGCTATTCCGGTCTCCCGGTAGTAAGCCTGGAAAGTGCTACGCTTCATCCTTTGCAAAGCTTGACAGATATTATTACGATAGCCGAAGACAGGCTGATGAAAAAAATAAATACTAAGCGCCCCAAAGTTGTACTAACCTGGGCGCCTCATATTAAACCCCTGCCACAATGTGTAGCCAATAGCTTTGCACAATGGATAAATGCCTGGGATGAAGCTGACTTCGTAATATGTCAACCAAAGGGCTTGGAACTGGCCCCACAATTTTCCGGAAAGGCAACAGTAACGCCGCATCAGGAAGAAGCTATACAGGGAGCGGACTATATATATGTAAAAAACTGGAGCGGCTACCATGATTATGGACAAATGTATCAAGGGAAGGATGCGATGGATTGGCTGCTTGATGAAAAGAAATTAAAAATGGCACCTGATGCCTGTATAATGCATTGTTTGCCATTGCGGCGAAATGTTGAGCTAAGTGACGAACTGGTAGACGGCAACAGAAGCTTGATAACACAGCAGGCTGGAAATAGGGTATGGGCTGCCCAGGCTGTTTTACAGGAAATTCTAAAAGGATTGTAATGGAAAAAGTTCGAGTAGTTAAAATCGGAGGCAATATTATCGATAACGAGGATCGTCTGCGCTCGTTTGTGGAATTGTTGGCGGTAATTCCGGGGAAGAAAGTGTTAATCCATGGAGGAGGGAAATTGGCGACGTCTTTAGCGCAACAAATGGGTATTCCGCAGCAAATGGTGGAGGGGCGCAGGATTACCGATGCCGCTACCATAAAAATCGTAACTATGGTTTATGCAGGCTATATTAATAAAAATATAGTTGCTATACTTCAGGCACACGGCAATAATGCTTTGGGAATAACGGGTGCAGATCTGAATTGCATATCCGCTCATAAGCGACCCTTGAAAAATGGTATAGATTACGGTTATGTGGGCGATATAACCGATACACAGGATAAAAAGGTGTGGCAGGATCTTTTAGAAATGGGATGGTTGCCTGTTGTGGCTCCCTTATCACATGACGGGAAAGGTCAATTATTAAATGTGAATGCCGACACTGTTGCCCAGGAAACGGCACGTATGTTGAGCCGTTACTATGATGTAGATTTATTTTATCTTTTCGAAAAGCCGGGTGTTTTAAGAGATGTGGCGGATGATAATAGTGTTATTGACCGTATAACATTGGCTTCCTTTAAAGTCTTGAAAGAAGATAATATCATTGCCGATGGAATGCTGCCTAAACTGGAAAATGCGTTCGAAGCCATTCAATCGGGTGTAAAGTCTGTCAGAATCGGAATAGCTGAAGCATTGCCCGACC
This sequence comes from Taibaiella helva, assembly GCA_040392235.1. Lineage (GTDB taxonomy): Bacteria > Bacteroidota > Bacteroidia > Chitinophagales > Chitinophagaceae > Taibaiella > Taibaiella helvus_A. The sequence continues at coordinate 2,751 of JBEBWN010000061.1, forward strand.
TGATAGAAGGAACAGCAGGAACGCAAATAGTATATGGATAATAACCGGACAGTACAACTCAAGGCTGATGCTATCGCATTATTGGGTGCCTTAATCGAATTACCTTCCTTTTCTCGTGAGGAAGAAGAAACCGCTGCTTGTATTGCATCCTGGCTAGCGGGAAAGAATATACCCGTAAACCGGTATCTAAACAATGTTTGGGCGGTTAATCAATACTACGATCCTGCCAAGCCGACACTGTTGTTGAATTCCCATCATGATACGGTTAAGCCGGACCCACAATACACAAAAGATCCTTTTCTTGCCCAGATAGAAGATGGGAAATTATATGGATTAGGCAGTAACGACGCAGGCGGTTGCCTGGTGAGTTTGTTAGCTACATTTCTTCATTTTTATTCCCAAAAGGATATGGCCTATAACCTCATTATCGCTGCGACCGCCGAGGAAGAGATTTCGGGAGCCCAAGGAGTGGAAGCTTTATTGCAACAGGAAGCTTTTATCGCGTCAATGGGCACAGGCATAGAAGGTGCGGTAGTAGGAGAGCCAACCCTAATGCAAATGGCTATTGCGGAGCGGGGACTAATGGTACTGGATGTGGAAGCAGAGGGAAGGGTAGGCCATGCCGCCCGCGAAGAAGGAGAGAATGCGCTGTATAAAGCCATAGAAGATATATTATGGTTTAAATCCTATAAATTCGAACGGGTTTCTGCTTTTCTCGGTGAAGTGAAAATGACCGTAACCGTGGTCAATACGTCCAATAAAGCCCATAACGTTGTTCCAGCACAATGCAACTTTGTTGTAGATGTAAGGGTTAATGATCAATACAGTTTAGAGGAGTTGCTTGATATTATTAAAGAACATGTAAAGAGCAATGTGCAACCTAGGAGTACGCGATTGCGCTCCAGCATTATACCAGTAGAGCATCCTCTGGTTAAGGCAGGTTTGAGTATGGGCATCAGTTGCTACGGATCGCCTACAACCAGCGACAAGGCATTAATGCATTTCCCTGCTCTAAAAATGGGGCCAGGCAACAGTGCAAGAAGCCATACTGCGGACGAGTTTATTTTCGTAAATGAAATAGAACAGGGTATTGCAACCTATATCCAATTGCTGGAAAAAGTATTATTAAAAAAAGAAGAGAATTGAAGGTAGCAGATAAGAATACGGTTCTTTATTTGTCATAAAAAAGATAATTTTAATTTTGTGGTACTATGAAACTATGGAAGAAAACTGCTGATGTAGACCAGGCTGTCGAGAAGTTTACTGTGGGCAACGACCGCATTTTCGACCTGCAACTGGCGGCCTTTGATGTTTTGGGCAATATGGCGCATGCGCAAATGCTGGCGTCCATCGGCTTATTATCGAAAGAAGAGGAGCGGCTGTTGCAACGCGAGTTGCGAACAATTTACCAGGATATCCGTTCGGATAACTTCGAAATCCCTGATCATGCTGAGGACATCCATTCGCAAGTAGAGTTCCTGTTGACTGAGCAATTGGGTGACACCGGTAAAAAGATACATGCAGCTAGGAGCCGTAATGATCAGGTTTTAGTGGATGTTAAGCTTTTTTTGAGGTACGCTTTAAGACAGCTGGTCGAAAATGTACAGCCCTTTTTTCATTTGTTACTGCAATTAAGCGAACAGTACCGGTCTTTTCTTTTGCCAGGGTACACACATTTGCAGATTGCCATGCCCTCATCTTTTGGCCTTTGGTTCGGTGCTTATGCTGAGAGCCTGGTAGATGACGTCATCACTTTGCGTGCTGCTTTTGACATTACGAATAAAAATCCATTAGGTTCTGCTGCAGGTTATGGGTCTTCTTTTCCTGTTAACAGGACATTGACGACAACCTTATTGGGCTTCCAGGATTTGAACTATAATGTAGTATATGCACAAATGGGCAGGGGAAAAGCCGAGCGGATTGTTGCACAAGCTATCAGCAATATTGCCGATACGCTATCCCGTATGAGCATGGACATGTGCCTGTATATGAACCAAAACTTCGGTTTCGTATCCTTTCCGCCCGAGCTGACAACCGGAAGTAGTATTATGCCCCATAAGAAGAATCCGGACGTATTTGAGCTTATCAGGGGTAAGTGTAACCAACTTAAAGCATTACCCAACGAGATATCGCTTTTAACCACCAATCTGCCGTCAGGGTATCATCGCGATCTGCAACTGCTTAAGGAGCATCTTTTTCCCGCTTTCGACACCCTACAGTCCTGTATAGAGATGGCTTCGCTAATGCTGTCGCATATAACGGTTAAGCCGGACATTCTTGCCGATGAACAATACAAATACTTGTTCAGCGTGGAAGAGGTAAACCGTTTGGTACTGGCGGGTATGCCGTTCCGCGATGCCTACAAAGCGGTGGGTTTATCAATCGAAAATGGTGACTACCAGTATAGTACCGATGTAAAACATACCCACGAAGGGAGCATAGGAAATCTTTGTAACGATAAAATAAAAGAAATGATGGAATGCGAAGTAGCTAAATTCCCGTTTGATGACATCGATAAGGCCATCGAAAAACTATTACAATAAATTTCCTCTTAACGTAAAAAAAATTTGGCGATTTAAAATTAACATGTAGTTTTGCGCCATAATTAACGACAAGAAATGTTTTTTCTGCATCTACATCATCATCATATGCATCTTACCCCTCAGGTGAGTTGATGATGTTGTGTTGAAAAAAAACAGAAAATATCATAACCCGTCTGAGCGATCAGACGGGTTTTTTGTTCCTGCACTGGTTTCTCAGACATTAAGCAAAGAAAAATGTCTAAATTAAAAATTGCTATCCAGAAGTCAGGAAGGCTAAACGAAGGTTCTCTGCAGCTACTAAAAGACTGTGGTATTTCAGTAGAGAACGGAAGCGACCAATTGAAGGCCAGTGCTGCCAATTTCCCGGTCGAGGTATTGTATCTCCGTAACTCGGATATTCCGCAATACCTGGAGGATGGCGTAGCGGATATTGCTATTCTCGGTGAGAATATCCTTATTGAAAAAGATAAGAATGTCGAGGTTGTTATGCCTTTGGATTTCTCTAAATGCCGGGTGTCGCTGGCAGTACCTAAGGATGCCGATTACACCGGATTAGATTTCTTTGAGGGGAAGCGAATAGCGACATCTTACCCGGCTACTTTGAAGAAGTTTTTAAAGTCCAATAACATCTCCTGTGAAATCCACGAAATATCCGGGTCTGTAGAGATAGCGCCGAACATTGGTCTTGCTGATGCTATATTTGATATTGTCAGCTCCGGGAGCACATTATTTAAAAACGGACTTAAGGAAGTACACCAGGTGCTAAAATCCGAAGCAGTTTTGGTGCGTTCCGCAAAAATAACTGCAGAAAAGCAGGCTATACTTGATAAATTGGTTTTTCGTTTAGATGCTGTATTGCAGGCCCGGAATACCCGGTATATTTTAATGAATGTGCCAAATGACAAAATTCCGGCCGTTACCAGGATCCTCCCTGTTTTAAAAAGCCCAACCGTTCTTCCCCTGGCGGTTGAGGGATGGAGTTCCCTGCATTCTGTAATCCGGGAAGAGCAGTTTTGGGAGGTCATTGATCAATTAAAAGAAGCTGGTGCCCAGGGTATCCTGGTTGTTCCGATCGAAAAAATGGTGATTTAAAATTTAACAGGAAATCAGTATGCAAATAATAATTGAACCTTCAGTAGCGGAGAGGAAGCAGGTTTTTGTGCGGCCCCAGCTTGAGGCGAAGTCTCTGGAACAACTGGTTAACAAAGTTTTTGACGATATAAAGGCCGGTGGAGACAAAGCGCTGTTACATTATGTTGAACAGTACGACAAGGTTAAAACAACAGGTGCGCTTGTACCTGTTACAGAATGGAGCGGTAACTTTGATGCCCTACCGGAAGCACTTCGGCTGGCTATTCTCCGGGCTAAGGAAAATATAGAGTGTTTTCACCGGGCGCAGGTCATGCCGGTCACTTCCATAGAAACCATGCCGGGTGTTACTTGCTGGCAAGAGGTCCGGCCTATTGAACGTGTTGGTATCTATATTCCGGGTGGTACGGCTCCTCTTTTTTCTACGGTGCTTATGTTAGCCATACCTGCTTATATAGCAGGTTGCCGTGAAATAGTATTGTGCACGCCGCCCGGTAGGGAGGGAAAGATTCATCCTGCTATTTTGTTCGCAGCATCTGTGTGTGGCGTTACAAAAATCGTTGCGGCGGGAGGTATACAAGCCATAGCAGCTATGACCTATGGCACAGAAAGTGTACCCAGGGTAGATAAGATATTCGGTCCGGGCAATCAGTACGTGGTTGCCGCAAAGCAGGCTGCATTGCGCGAGGGTATTGCAGTCGATTTGCCGGCGGGCCCTTCCGAAGTGATGGTTGTGGCCGACGATACAGCCGTTCCTGCCTTCGTTGCTGCCGATTTGCTTTCCCAGGCAGAACACGGTGCAGATAGCCAGGTAATTTGTCTTGTAAATAATGAAAGAACGTTGAACAGGGTATTGGAGGAAGTTGCGCTGCAACTGGAGCAGCTACCCCGTAAAGCAATAGCTCAGGCTGCGTTGGACAATTCTAAACTTATCCTTTTGGCGGACCGGGATAGTTTATTGGAAAGCATAAACCAGTATGCACCGGAACACCTTATTCTGTGTACCAGGGATAATAATTTTTATAGAAAAGGATTAACCAATGCCGGATCTGTTTTTATGGGTAACTATACTCCCGAAAGTGCTGGCGATTATGCCTCCGGAACTAATCATACTTTGCCCACTAATGGTTATGCCAGGGCTTATAGCGGCGTTAATATGGATGCTTTTGTGAAAAAAATAACTTTCCAGGAGATAACGCAGACGGGATTACAACACATCGGCCCTATTATCGAAACTATGGCAATAGCAGAGCAATTAGACGGACATGCCAATGCGATCACAATTCGTTTAAATAATAAATAACAGTTATGGATCTATCCTTTTTAGTCAGGAAAAATATTCAGGAAATTACTCCTTATTCTTCTGCCCGCGACGAGTTTGAATCTACTGCGGATGTGTACTTGGACGCCAATGAAAACCCCTTCGAAAACGGCGTAAACCGTTATCCCGATCCGCATCACAAAAACCTTTTGACCCGCATAGCAGCGTTAAAAAATATAGCACGCGAAAATGTTATTTTGGGCAATGGCAGTGATGAAATACTGGACCTGGTTTTTCGCTGTTTTTGCAATCCCGGAAAGGACAACATCATTACTACGCCCCCTACCTATGGCATGTACAAAGTACTGGCTAAATTAAATGATGTGGTATGCAAAGAAGTGCTGATGACCGAAGATTTTAGCCTGGACATAGAAGCTATTCTTCAAGCGGCTAATGAAAACACCAAGATCATCATTTTATGCAGTCCTAATAATCCCTCTGGAAATTTATTACCTGCAAGCCAGGTAGAAACTCTTTTAGAGCGGTTTAAGGGCATTGTACTACTCGATGAAGCCTATATTGACTTTGCAGGCGACTTTTCTTTTGCCACCAGGTTAATGGAGTTTCCGAATTTGTTTATTTGTCAAACTTTGTCCAAAGCCTGGGGCATGGCAGGGCTCAGGATCGGCATCGGTATTGCCTCTAAGGAGATTATCGGGTTCCTGCAGAAAATAAAGCCGCCCTATAACATCAATTGCCTTAGTTTACAGAAAGCAGAAGTCTTAATACAGGAAAGGCAGGATTTTGATACCCGTTTAAAACTCCTGTTGTCAGAGCGAAACAGGTTAAAGGAGGCGTTGCCCGCATTTTCTTTTGTGCGGAAAATATATCCTTCTGACGCTAACTTCCTGTTAGTACAATTTGCAGATGCAGATACTATGTATCAGTACCTGGTGGATAAAGGGGTAGTCGTCAGGAACAGATCCACCCAGCCTTTATGTGACAATTGTTTGCGAATTACCGTGGGCTTGCCTGCTGAAAATGATATGTTGTTAACTGCTTTAAAAAACTACAAACTTGAAGAAAGTACTTTTTATTGATCGGGATGGTACTCTGGTTATTGAACCACCAATTGATCTGCAGCTGGATAGCCTGGAAAAGTTGCGCTATTACCCTGGTGTTTTTCGTTATCTTTCTTTGATAGCAGAAACATTAGAATATGAACTGGTAATGGTCACTAACCAAGACGGTCTGGGCACCGCTTCTTTCCCGGAAGAGACCTTTTGGCCTGCGCAGAATAAAATTATCGAGGCCTTCGGGCAGGAAGGGATCTCCTTTACGGAAGTATTTATAGACCGTAGTTTTCCTGAAGACAATGCGCCTACGCGTAAGCCGGGCACTGCTATGCTGACCCGCTATTTTAACGGCGATTATGACCTTGCAAATTCTTTTGTTATCGGCGATCGCTTGACCGATATGGAACTGGCTAAAAATCTGGGATGTAAGGGCATATTACTGCACCCCGATCCCGATATGGTTTTCCCCGGCGGACCTATCGCTTTGAAAACGGCGAACTGGAAAGAGATTTATACCTTCCTACGTTTTGGCTTACGGTCTGCTTCTGTGGATCGCAAAACCAGGGAAACGGACATCAGTATACTTATCAACCTGGATGGCTCGGGGCAGTCTTCTATATCTACCGGTATTGCGTTCTTCGATCATATGCTGGAGCAAATCAGCAGGCATGCATTGGTCGATCTGGATATCCGGGCCCATGGTGATCTTCATGTAGATGAACACCATACTATAGAGGATACAGGGATTGTACTCGGTACGGCTTTTGCCCGTGCATTAGGCAACAAGTCTGGCATGGAACGCTATGGTTTTTGTCTGCCCATGGATGATTGCCTGGCACAGGTAGCTATCGATTTCGGTGGCAGAAACTGGTTAGTATGGGATGCCGAATTCAAAAGGGAGATGATAGGGCAAATGCCCACAGAAATGTTTTTCCACTTTTTTAAATCTTTCACAGATGGCGCCTCCTGCAATCTGAATATACAGGCTAGCGGCGAAAATGAGCATCACAAAATTGAGTCTATCTTTAAGGCATTTGCCAAAGCCATAAAAATGGCTATTCGCCGTGATATAAATAATATGGTTTTACCTTCAACAAAAGGAATGCTCTGATGAATATTGTGATTATTGATTATGGTGCCGGAAACGTACGCTCTGTCGAATTTGCTGTGGAACGCCTGGGTATAAAGGCACTTACAAGCAACGATCCGGAAGCGATCATGTCTGCAGATAAGGTCATCTTTCCAGGTGTTGGAGAAGCCTCTACCGCTATGCAGGCATTAAATGATAAAGGTTTGACAGATGTTATTCCTTCCTTGCGGCAACCGGTATTGGGTATATGCCTGGGTATGCAATTGCTATGCCGATATTCAGAGGAAGGCGATACAGCGGGATTGAACGTGTTCCCGGTAGACGTATTGCGATTTGATGAAAGGCAGAAGGTGCCGCATATGGGATGGAATAATCTCGTTGCAGATCAGGCTGGGTTGTTTGCCCACATGAGCCAGCCGGCCTATGTGTATTATGTGCATAGCTACTATGTTCCTGTATGTGCCTATACGATAGCTACCTGTGAATACGGTAAACTCTTTTCTGCGGCACTGCAAAAGGATAATTTTTTTGCCTGCCAGTTTCATCCTGAAAAAAGTGCCGGACCGGGAGCAACGATCCTTAGAAATTTTTTAGTGCAATCCTAATATTCCAAAACATTTAGAATGAGAATTATTCCAGCTATTGATATTATTGATGGTAAGTGTGTCCGGCTGACACAAGGTGACTATAACCAAAAGAAAATTTATAACGAAGATCCCTTAGAGGTAGCTAAGGCATTTGAGGACATGGGTATAACCTTTCTACACTTGGTCGATCTGGACGGCGCCAGAGCTCAGCATATTGTTAATTCGGCTACGCTGGAAAAAATTGCCACAAAAACGAAATTAAAGATCGATTTCGGTGGCGGTATAAAATCAGACGAAGCAATAAGCATTGCTTTCGATAGCGGAGCCTGGCAAGTCACCGGCGGAAGTATTGCGGTAAAAAATAAGCCCCTTTTTTCGTCGTGGTTGCAATACTACGGATCCGGGCGGATTATTCTAGGTGCTGACGTCCGGAACGAGTATATTGCCACAAACGGCTGGCAGGAGTGTTCAGACCTGAAGCTTTTCGATTTCCTGGAAGATTACGCTAATCAGGGTATCGAATATGTTATTTGTACAGATATCAGCAAAGACGGATTGTTACAAGGAAGTTCACTCAGTTTATATACCAAAATCAGGCAGCGCTTCCCGGCTATAAAGCTTATTGCCAGCGGAGGCGTGAGCAGTGTTGCGGAATTGGATGAACTTGCATTGATGGGCATAGACGGCGTTATTATTGGAAAGGCCCTATACGAGAACAAAATATCATTAAAAGAACTGCAGCCATATGTTGACTAAGAGAATAGTTCCTTGCTTGGATATAAAAAACGGAAGAACCGTAAAAGGCGTATGTTTCGAGGAATTGAGGGATGCAGGTGATCCTGTTGCATTAGCAGCAGCTTATGCAGATAGTGGTGCCGACGAGCTGGTGTTGCTGGATATAACCGCAACGTCCGATAGAAGAAAAACCTGGGCTAGTATTGTAGAGGAAGTGGCGCGTGCTATTCATATTCCCTTTACGGTGGGCGGGGGCATAGAATCGGTAGAGGATGTGTATCGCCTGCTCAGGGCCGGTGCAGACAAAGTGTCTGTCAATTCGGCTGCAGTCCGGCGGCCAGAGTTAATCCGGGAACTGGCCACTTATTTTGGTAGTCAATGTATTGTATTGGCTATAGATGCAAAGCCTTTAGAAAACGATTGGAAAGTCTATATTTCCGGGGGTAGAATAGCAACGGATATGAATTTGTTCGACTGGGCTGAACAAGGCGTATCATTAGGAGCAGGTGAGATACTGTTTACTTCCATGGGGCATGACGGCTCCAAAACAGGTTATGCTAACCAGGCCCTGTCTTCGTTGTCGCAAAGAGTAAATGTACCGCTTATTGCATCGGGAGGCGCCGGAACTATGCCGGATTTCAGGGATGTTTTTCTGGAAGGTAAAGCAGATGCAGCCTTGGCAGCCAGCGTGTTTCATTATGGTGAGATTAATATTAAAGAATTGAAAAAATATCTGGCACAGGAAAATATTCCCGTGCGTTTATAGCGCATATGATACAGAACATAGATTTTTCAAAAGGCGATGGCCTTGTACCTGCAGTTATCCAGGATGCTTTTACGAACAAAGTGTTGATGCTGGGGTATATGAATGAAGAGGCTTTGGCCCTGACCTTAGAAACCAACAAAATAACGTTCTACAGCAGGACCAAACAGCGATTGTGGGTGAAGGGCGAGGAAAGTGGTAATTTCCTCTTCCTGGAAGAGCTGCGGGTCGACTGTGACCAGGATACTTTATTGATCCTGGCCAGACCAAAAGGGCCTGTTTGCCATACGGGTACAGATACCTGTTGGCAGGAAGTTAATCAGTCTACAGAAGGTATAATCCGTTATTTGGAAGATACTATAGATAAACGCAGATCGGGAAACAATGAGCATTCCTATATTCATTCCCTTTTTAAAAAAGGAATCAACAAAATAGCCCAGAAAGTGGGCGAGGAAGCAGTTGAAATGATCATTGAGGCTATGGATGATGATGATACCTTGTTCCTGAACGAAAGTGCCGACTTGTTCTTTCATTACCTCATGCTGCTTAAAGCAAAGGGATATGCTATGTCGGATGTAATAGATGTGCTACGTGGACGCGTGAAATGATTTTTTGGAGATACCGACGAAGGGGGGAAGTCAGGGAAATGCGGTATCGCAAGGCGGGTTATAGACACAGCGTGCTAAAAGGCATGTATCCTTTGGTGGGGTAACAGAGAATATATTGGGGGACGTTGATTGGGGCCATTCAATTCAAGACCACAGGTCAGCCTGGCTTTCAGGCTTTGCCTTTTTAATTTTGACTTAATCCAGCGGCACTCTTCTAGCCATTCAAGGCCTCGGCTACAATAGAAAAGGACTGCAGTTTTGCATCTATATCGTAAATGTGACTGGCTATCATCAGTTCGTCGATACCTGTTTCATCAATGAAGGCTGACAGTTTTTCCTGTAGCGTTTGCTTACTCCCGGTAAAGGTATAGGCCGTCATACTGTGTAAAGCCTGCTGCAATTGTGGTGTATTAAATATGGCAGGCAAAGGTGCCGGAGCCTGCAGGGGACTGCGCGTGTTGGTTACAATGCCCATAAACAAACGGTAAAGGCTCGTGGCCAGGAATTCGGCTTCCTCATCTGTTTCGGCAGCCATTACATTAATGCAGGACTGGACGTAAGGGGCGCTTAAATATTCGGAGGGCCGAAAGTTTTTTCTGTAAATGTTAATAGCAGTTTTGAATTGCTGTGGCGCAAAATGAGCTGCAAAAGCATAGGGTAGGCCTAATTGGGCAGCCAGGTACGCGCTATCAGTACTGGAACCTAATATCCAAAGAGGAACTTCTAATCCTTCACCGGGAAACGCCCTTACTTTCGCGCCTTTGTTAGCGACACTAAAGTAAGCTTGCAGCTGTAAGATATCCGTCTGAAAATCGTACTGCAAAAGCGGATTATTCCTGCGTAACGCAGATGCTGTCAGTTGGTCCGTGCCGGGGGCTCTTCCCAATCCCAGGTCAATTCTTCCGGGATAAATACTGGCTAATGTCCCAAATTGCTCTGCAATTACCAGCGGGCTATGGTTGGGTAACATAATGCCTCCCGAACCTACACGAATTCTCCCTTCAGTTAAGCCGGCTACGTGCCCTATCAGAACGGCCGTAGCTGAGCTGGCTATATGTTCCATATTATGGTGCTCGGCAAGCCATATTCTTTTATAGCCAAGCGATTCGGCATGGCGGGCAACTTTAACTGTATTGTTTATGGCTACTGAGGCATTGCTGTTTTCCGTAACAATAGCCAGTTCTAATACAGATATAGGGATATTTCTCATTATATTTCGACGCTTAAGTACACAAAAGTAATGCTGTTTGTAACAGTGGATTATGGGATATATTTATTGCTGTATCAGGGAAACATTTTCTGCTATGCCGGCTTATCCTGTATCTAAAATGAAGAACAGTTCCGTACAGACGCAGTAAAACCGGCTGTTCGGAACTGTTTATTATATGCTATTGCGATGTTGAGGCAGAAGTTACTTTACCTCATAACCATACTCACTAAGTATTTCTGTTTTTGTTTTCTTCAGGATTTTTACTTCCATCTTAATGTCTGTTATGGGACGGTCGTTTCTGTCTTTTGTTTGGGTTACAATTTCATCTGCTGCCTCCATACCTTTCATAACGTAGCCAAATACCGTGTATTCCTGGTCTAAAAATGAGTTGGGGACAACGTTTATAAAGAATTGGGAACCACTAGATTTCTTTTCCGGATTGTTAGTACGTGCTGTCGCAACGGCTCCGCGAATATTTTTGAGATTGTCCCGGAATTCGGGAGCTATTTCGTAACCCGGGCCGCCTTGACCATCATTAGCCGGATTGTTATCCTTACTATTCGGATCGCCCCCTTGTATCATAAACTTTGGAATAATTCGATGAAACGTAGTGCCGTCATAAAAGCCTTCGGATGCCAATTTTAGAAAATTTTCCCGGTGTAAAGGTGTTTCTTTATAGAGCCACACATACATAGATCCGAATGTTGTTTTAATCTCAATTATCTGCTCGGTAGAGTCCTGGTTTGCCGGAGGATCGTTTGATACAATGGGATCTTTATCCTTTTTACAAGCCTGGAATAATAGTACAAAGCTTAAGAGAACGAGGAGGAACCTTTTGTTCATTGATGGATTGTTTTAATTTGGTTGAAATGAAAAATAATTTTATGATTTGGTGGCGTTAAAAATAGCAAAAAAGATAAGGAATATATCATCTCACCATAAAATTGTGTTATCTCGCCGGTATTCCGGAAATCCCTAAAAGAGGACTAGTAATGAGCCATATGCCGTCAAATAACTACACATACCATCCCGAAAAGTCTTCATCTTCGCTGTGGCACATGGGCGCACTTTCGGCTATAAGCCTATAAGCTCTGCCAGCTTGT
>JBEBWN010000062.1:0-14704 GCA_040392235.1 Taibaiella helva
TTAATCAACAATTAGGTTTCGAACACTTATGGGTTTCACCTGCGGCTATCTATATTAAAGCCCTTCAGCCTTTTCTGAAAGGGAAATGAATCTCCCCCTCTTGAAGCCTGAATTTCGTACGGCTATGCCGGCAGTAGTATAGCCAGACAAAGCACTTCCCATTCCCCTACAAGCGCCCTACACATCTTCAGGGAATGCATCCACAAGGATGGCACACTTTTTTCTTTTGTGAGCTGTTCAAGCCCGCAGGGCTTGTGTACAGCGATCTCTTTGCCGCGAATTTCATCCGCGGTTATGAACAGGTAAGCCCTTCCATGCTTATTTAAAGGAGCATTTGTATCTTTTTCGATCATCTAACTTGGTATAGCGGATACTTTAACTACATTTGGGATGTACCCAATTGCGTTTAACAGCAAACCCTGGTTAAAGCTGCTGACGGCTTGGCCATAGAAAAATGAAAATTATCAATATCGTAAGCTATATAAAACAATATGCCGGAGGGCCACAACGCGGCTTTGCAAAAAAGGCCCCTGTATTTCTGCTGCTTTTTATTGGCCTGGTTGCCTGCGAGCCTAAGGAGAAAACAACAGGCGATAAACGGTCAGCCGCGGCAATAAAGCCGGATTCCAATATCCAAGGCAGTCCGATCAAAGAGGAAGTGATCGCCCCTCCTGAAGAGCATATGTTCGGGGTGGAAATAGAAGAAATAAGCAAAGATCAATTCTACTCGGCTAAACAACGGGAAAGTATGGATAAAGCTCTAGAAAAGATCACCGATTTTGAGACGGTGCAAAAGCGATTATCCGGTATTGTTGAATTTGAAGCAGGCGAAGGTTATCTGGGCATCAAAAAAATAAATTTCAGGAGCGGAACTTTGGCAGCGAACATCGATCAATTGAGCGAATGTGCTTTCGTAGCTTATTTCCCGGTTGAGGATATTCTCTTGCTGGAAGGGGGCCATACAACAGATGTAAGCCTTGACTTAACAACCGGCCAAGGTACCTATGTAGTGGGTAACCCTGATCTTGCTACAACATCTCCAGGCGGTAAATACAGATTGAGTAAAGTCTTTGAAGGACAGGAATGTTTCTATCATTTCTTACAGGAAAAGAAGCAGGGTAGATTTCAGAAGGTCTTCGAATTAAATGAAATCTTTGAAAAGAAAAAGAAGAGATGGCTCTGCGTGATAGAAAAAGAATTCTGGACGGACGATAATACGCTTTACTTTGGGTTACTTACCCAGTATAAGGAAGAGGGTAATGAGTATGACTATTACAGGGTGAAAATAATAGACAGATGAAATTGGCTAATAGAGAAGTAACTATTGACGGAGCCGTACAATGTTACGCGACAGCGGTTTTATAACGCCTTTGCTCGAAATATAGCGCCGGATGTACACCCGCCGGCAGATTGGGGTTCGCTTTTGGCTTGTTAGTTCTCCGTCGGGTTGATGTATAATTTAACACCGGTGTTAAGCCAAAGGTGAAGAGGCAAACCAAAAGAGGCATAGCTGAACCATTAGCTATGGAGTAATGAATTGAAAAAGTATTCTTGACAGGGTTCCATCGGCAAATCCCGTAACAGCGGTTCCGGAATTACGGGTTGAGGTCAGCCAAGGTAGCTTCTATCAGACTATTGATACTTTTGTTGAACACTACGGGCAGGTTTTAATGGCCCAGGTACATTTTTAGGAAATGGTCGAAACCCGGTAAAGTCTTATCCTCATATATTTTTACGAACTGGCTGAACTGGAAGTAACCGTATTTATAGGGATCCTGCGCTAATTCATGGTAATGCGCTGTGAAATACTCTTTTTGATCTTTGCCAGCCGGAATCGGATCAGGCAATTGTTGCAGATATTTTTTGGCATATTGGTAACACTCCTCCAATTCTTTTTGTTTCCCTGTCTTTCGCCAGTACAGTACGGCGATAGTATTGGCGAAATATTCGTTATCATATTCGTTGCTGGTATGCTTTCCGGCAGCATATTGGATAGCATGTCCTAATTCATGAGGTAAATAGAAGCCATTGAACAGGAGCCCGAAAACTTTCCGGCCCTCGTCCTCGCTGCCTGCCAGTTGGTAAAAGAACTGTTTTTGTGGTTCTACTACCTGTTGCCAAAGGGGCAGGTTTATAGTATTATCCTGGTTGTTGTAAAATATGAGGCCCAACTGGGTATTCAGTATAGCCTTGGAAGTTAGGTGGAAATCGGGTTTTACTTTACGTATGTTTTCGGTAAAGCTCTGCACAAAACGATTCGCGGTATTTACCCATTGAGCAGAGTCCGTGTGTAACTGGAATAACTCTTCCTGGGCAAAGGTCGGGGCTGTAACTAAAATGCCTATAATGCCTATTAGTGTGCGCATAGCTGGAGTATTAATAGTGTTATTAATGAATTTTGATAAAAATAGGAATAATTTCAATGTAATGCTTGTTGCCGCCCGGTATTGGTCGGCATATGCTATGGACTATGTTTTGTTTGGCTGATTTTTTCCGGCAACCGGAGCGCAAACTCTCTGTTGGTGGGTAATACAAAAATGTGGCGGAGCTGAGTAATAGTATTGTAGCGTCTTGCTGGTGCCTTTACGTGAAAAATAGATTTGGACATTTGCCCGCGGGCAGATCGGGGCAGGGATCGCTTCTGGCTTCTTAGGTCGCCATCGCGATGACGTGTAGCACGCGAAAGGACCGGAGCTTTAGTCGTAGGGGAGGGTATGCGTTCAGCAAACTGAATAATAGGACCTCCGGAACGATAAGTGTAGCAGATCTGATTATCTCCGGAATAAAAGTATCGTATAAGTTCTTTTTAATCTTTCTATTATGGAAATAAAAGATTAATATTGTTAGTGTTTTAGAACCTGCTTCTTATAAGCTGTTTACAACCTTGGTTGCCATGAATTACTACTTTTTTCTTTTGCTGTTTTGGTGGTCGTTTTTTATAACCGGCATCCCGGCAACCAAACCCGGTCGAGCGATAGTAACGATTCGGGGCCTTTTTCAATACATTTTTGCACAAATAACCACAATGAAATAAGAGGCTTTAGCTTCATATAATTGCTTAGTTATTGGATTAACTTATGGTTTTGCCTTGCTACATTTAACTTAAAACTAAATCACTTTTTATGAAAAGCATCGCAATTACGTTTTTCCTTTTTTTAGGCTTACTGCAACGGTGTCCCTCAGCATCCGGACAAAATCAGTTTGCACCCCAGGGGGCCGAATGGTGGTACCAGGGCGATAGCTATGATTTCATGTTCGGGCCGCCCTGGTGGATCCCCAATAGAACATGGACGGATCATGTCCTGGTTTCGGGCGATACTGTCATTACCGGGATCAGTTGCAGAAAAATACATGTAGAAAGGCGATTGAAAAATGCAGAATTCCCGGATAGTATTTCAACAACACGGGCTTGGTTTTATGTGTATGATAATATAGATACCGCTTTTGTATTGCACAACAACCTTAACCGTTTCACTCCTTTGTACGTGTATAATGCCGCTGTTAATGACACGATTTGCCTTCCAATAACTCCTGGGACGTCGGTGTGGGACATACCAATCGATAGCTCGTTCTGTTTTATGATCGATTCGATTGTAATGGAACCTTTCGGTGGCGTAATGCTGAAGAGCTTTTATACACATACTTTGATGCCCGAAGATCAGCGGCACTCTTCTAATTGGGGGGCTTGGAATACGAATACACATAAATACAATTCGGGAAAATATACTGAGAAACTCGGTGGAACCTGGCCTTTGACAGCGGGATTGTTTCCCTTATACAGCAGCCATAACGTCGACGGAGGAATTGTGGAAAGACTTCCCTCGGGAAAACTAAGTTGCTACCAGGATAATGAATTGAACCTCAAAATGTCGGATATAGCTTGTGATTCTATTCCCACGCCTTTCACCGGGCTGAAGAAAGTAGGTGGCCTACCCGGTTTTATATCTTTGTTTCCCAACCCGGTTTCCGGGAAAATTACCTTAAGTAGCAGCATGAGCTGGCCTAAGCATACACAGATCATTTTACATGACATGATGGGCAGAACTTATAACCCGGGATATGTTATAATGCAGCCTGGTCGGCTGGAGTGCGATTTAAGCAAACTGCCGGAGGGCCTGTACTTCCTTCATGTCCAGGTGAACAACCAGGTATATGCGCATAAAATAGTGGTGCACAGGTAAGGTCCTTTCCGCTATTTTATAGCTTTCCGACGGTGCAGTTAAGAACTAAGGTATTGTACGGCAAAAACTATCCAGTCGCCGGCGGTTTCGTCCAGGTAGAGGCCGGGTTGTACACCGATGTTATCAATAGGGTACAGTGGTAGCCCGGCGGATCGGTAGCCGGCCAATTGTGATGCCCTTCGACGGGGCTCCTTCGATACGGCTCTCTTCAACTTGGCTCGCAGTAACAATGGGAAGGGCAAAGGTTGGGTTCGGCAAATTGCTGTTCTGCGGAGCTTGAAATTTCGGCGGCACTATTATCTACAGGCGCCTAAGTGTGTGCCAACCATTCAGCGTATTAGCATAATATTGCCCTGGTATTGTTCCCTGCGTGCTCCGGAGGTCCATTCCAGTTGGTAGATATAAGTTCCGGCCGGTTGCTCTTTTCCCTGGCAGCGACCATCCCAACCTTTGCCATTTGTTGCCTGGCTTTCGAATACCGTTTGTCCCCAACGGTTGTATATTTTGAGGGCGTAGCTGCTGATGCCCGAAGATAAATGCTGCCGGGGATAGAAGTAGTCATTGTGGCCGTCGCCATTAGGGCTAAAAATATTGGGTATATCCGTATAACAACCCTTTTTAATGGTAACTGTTTCCGTTGCGCTGCAGCCGCGTTGGGTATCACTTACCGTAAGGCCGTATTTGCCCGGCTGTGTTACGATCAGGACCGGTGTTACAGCGCCCGTATTCCAGAGGTAGCGGTAATGAGTTGCAGCCGCCCGGTTGCTCAGCACAACAGGGCCATCGTCCAGGCAGAGGCTGCTATCGGGGCTCAGGTCAACCTGCGGTAAGGCAAACACTTTTACTGTATCAATGTATATTTGATCGGGACAGGCGCGGAACTGGGCGTTGAGGCTTACGGGCATCTGCCCGGCAAGGGCGTAGGCATGTGTTAGGATAGTATCGCTGATATCGGCGGCGACACCATCGCCGAAATCCCAGCGGAGCAGGTTTAAGGATAAGTCATGTGTAGCATGGTAAAAAGAAACCGCTGTTCCCTGGCAAATACTATCAGGCATAGCTTTGAAGACTGGTGCAATAATGGGGTCGACCGTAATATCCTTATAGAAAGTATCCTGGCAAACTGCTCCTCCGGCTATCAATTGCACCCGGTAGATTCCGGCAAGGGCGAAGGCATGAATTGGATTAGCCTGGGCGGATACGGTGCCCTCTCCAAAATGCCACTGAAAACGGGTATAATGGTCCGAAGAGGTATTGGTAAAGTGGAGGGTATCGCCGGTACAAACAATGCTATCGCTATGGAATGCTACCCGGTGCTGTTCTTCTGGTATCACCAGGGTGACTGTAGTATCGCAATGTGCGGTGCGGATATGTACCCGGTAGTCACCGGGTGCGGCATCATACAAGGTGTCGTTGTCTGAGCGTATATTGCCTGTGGCATTGTACCATTGATAGTGGTAGGTTACGGTATCGCCGGGATAGGTGTGTGCAAAGGCCCGCCCGTTATGCTGCCCCCGGCAACCCGCCTGTACCTGGAAGGAAGGCAATACGCCGTAGGGAAAAAATACCCGGAAGGTATCTATATGCGCCTGGCAGGGTGGTGTGGTATACTGAAGCCAGAAAAGTCCCATGCTATCGGCCTCCCGGTATGGTCCCCGGCGGCCGTCGTTCCATACATAATCCCATCCGCTGCTGTCATCCAGGGCGGCCATCCGGCCGGGGCGTACATTGGCGAAACAATTACCGGACAAGATGGAGCTGCTCGGGTATTCTTCTTTATGAACCAGGGCAATAGTATTGGGGAAGACCGAGACCCAGTTTTGTCCGCCGATTTGCCCTACTGCAGCAAACTGGCAGGCATTACCGGCCTGATTGGGTTGGGCAACAAGGCCCATGCCTTGTCCCAGGTCGCAGGCATATATCCTGCCGTCGGGCGCACGTTTCATCGCCTGCATAAAGTAATGGCCCAGTGAAAACTTACTGCTCACCATGCGGGCCGAATCCCCGCTGCTGAGGTCGAATTGGTACAGGTGATATTGATTAACGGTATCGCGTACCGAGGCATAGAGTTTTGTATTATCGGGCGAAAAGGCGACACCACCGTGGCCGGCCTCAGGCGTTTTTACCATAACCAGGTTTGCTTTGCCCAGGGCCCTGCCGCTTGCCGGGTCGAAATCATATAGTCCCAGGCCGATACGGTTAATGGCCATTGCCCTTCTGTTGGGCGACATTTCGATATATCCCTGGAAAAAGCCCCGGTTAGCCGGTAGCAGGTTAGATACCACGGCTTGCCTGTCTAAACCCGAGGCGGTAATATTGTAGGCTTTTAAGGTATTATCATAATGCTGTGCCACCAACAACCATATATTGCAGCGGTCGCCGGTAACGGCAGTCATCATTTCTGTGAGCAGTGAATCCCAGAGTATACCTTTCCGCCCGGGTTCCACATCGCCTGATCCGCCGTTCAAAGCCATGTTCACCACGCTGTAGTAGAGCTTATTAGCCTCCCTCGCCGGGTTTACTTCGTAGCTGGTTAGGGAGAACACGTAATATTTACCGGCGCTGTCGGGCATAGGCACAATAAGGGCGCCCTGTGTAGTGCTGCTGGTTGGGTTGAACGAAAAGCGGTCTATACTGCCCAGGAGTTCTTTACCATTGGGCATCAACTGATGTTCCCTGTTCCACACATTATAACCTTCAGTGTAGAAAAGTAATTGCCCCTGCGCGTCGCATACCGAAGCGCAGCCTTCGTCGGCCTGTATACCTGTTGGAAAATAAACAGGCCCGCCACTGTTAAAATTAAATCCGGCTCCGGAACCGAAGGCCCATATATTTTCATACTGCGCATACAAAACGCCGGCCGGTACGCTGGCGGCCCATGTCAGCAAAAGCATATAGCAGTACAGGGCCATGGCGCCAGTAGGGTAGAACCTGTTTGTTTTCCGGTTAAAAAAGCGATCTAACATATAAATCATTTGCAATCATCAAAAAAACGGAGATTATCCGTAACCCAAATCCTCCCCGGTACAGGAATAGGTTCCGGCACCGGGGAGGATTTTATTTTCTACTTGTTGCACTCCGGAATGTTCGCGCAGTGTATGCCGGGGTATTACTGGTTCGGCTCATCAATGAGCTTTCCGTACAACTTTTTCTACTTTGACCAGTTGACCGCTCATGTCGCTCAGGTAGAGCAAATACGTGCCGGTGGCCAGGTTGCGTACCGGGATACGATTCGTAGCCCCGGACAATGGGATAACGCTACCGGACATGTCGGTAAGCCGGAGCCGGAGCGGGATGGGCGCTGCAATATAAACTTCATCTTCCGAGGGATTGGGATACACCTGTATTTGCGCGGCGATATCGATGAGGTCTTCTATTGCGGCATTGCGTACCGGGTATATATCCGAGGTGTCTATGCATCCATTTTCGTTGCTTACAATTACCTGGTAATCGCCATTGGTTTCCACGGTATAGACGCTGTTGGTGGCGCCCGCAATGAGGGCTCCGTCAACCATCCATTGATAACTGTTGTAGGAGCGCGTTGTGCTGAGGTCAAATACTTTAATGGTAATCACAGGGTTAGGTTGCTGCAGCTCTATCCGGAAGGTATCGACTCTTTCCTGGCAATTTTGTTCCAGGTAGCTCACCCAATACGTCCCATCCTGTTCTATAACGATCGTTGGTGTTGTTTGCCCATTACTCCAGGTATGCCCGGAGGTGCTGTTTAGAGGGGCACGGGGCCCGATTTGGGCCGCATCGCCGCAAATTAGCGAATCGGTTGCGGTATATAGCGGTGCGGGCGGTATAGCCACAGGCACAACATTGGGGAAGTTTTTGCCGCTTTCCAGGGGCATAGCTATAGCTGCAGTATCGGGGTCACAGGCCATACCGGGCAGGTCGGGATTCCGGATAACACCGATCTGTTCGGGCGAATAGAAATAGTAGACTTTATTGTCGGGCCCTCTTTTTATACCCGAAAAGTAGTTGCTGCTGGCCGAAACAGTGACCCTGCTGCCGATTATAGTGGAAGCATTATTGCTGCTAACATCGAATTGGTAGATTTTATTGTCGCCCAGGTGTCCCCAATCATTAGCATATAACTTAGTGTTGTCGGGCGAAAAACAGACGCCATAATATTGATTGTCGGGTTCGGCCGTAAAAGCCGTATCCAGCAGTATTGGTTTGCTGACGGTACCGGTTCCTGCATCGAAGTCAAATAAGGTCAGTCTTTGACGGGTAAGAGAGGAGCCTACGGCCAGGGCCAGCTTTTGCCGGTTGGGCGAAACGCAGATATGGCCTACCGACTGGCCAAAGCCGGTTTGGGTGTTATAGGGCGCGAGGGACTGGCTGACGGTGAAAACATCAGAAACTACTGGAACACTGTCCACACCTTCTGCGGTCACGTTAAAAGATTTAAAACGGCTGATATTGTTGGTTTCCCTTTGCGGATCCAACAATACAACCCATACATTGCAATGATTGCCGGCTACTCCGAGCATATGTTCCGTAAAATGACTGGTTGTATCTACTGGAATTCCTTTTTTACCGGCCACAACGTCTCCTAAGCCGCCATTAAGATTCATATCAATGATGCTGTAATATAAAAAGCCCGATTGGTCGGGATAAAAACCGGGGAAAAGAACTTTACCGAAAATATAAGAGTTAACATCTGTTAAAGAAAAAAGGTAATATTTGCCCGTCGTTCCCGGCATCGGTACAATAAGGGCGCTCTGGGCCCCGGAAGAGGTGGGGGTGGCGCTAGTTACAGAGGTAATGCCGGTTAATGCTGTGCCATTGGGCATTGTTAGGCCATTTTTATTGTACACGTTATCGCCCTCTGTATAGAAGAGGAGTTGACCACTAAGCGGATCGGATACCGATGCCGTGGCTTCATAGCTGTCGAAAAAGGCCGGGGCCGGAATGCTGTTTGCCGGACTGCCGGCATTGAAATCCAATCCCAATCCTCCTGCCTGGCCGAATATCCAGACATTCTCTTCTTTTTGTGCCTGTGCAGACAGGCCGAAGATGCAGGCTGTTAATATAAATGTAAATGTCTTTTTTGTCATAAGTATATTTTAAATGATTACAGTGTTTTGCTTCCTGTGCGGAAGGGTAATTATGTGCAATTCATTGCAGGGCTTGCTCAGCAGCTTTGCCTGCGATGCCCGGCTTTCGTGCCTTGTTATTGGTACTGCAATATTATTCCTTCCCGGTAGGTCAAACAATAGTACTATTACCCGATTTTGCACTAGAGTACTTTTGGCATATCTTTAGTTTTTCAAAAAGATACCGGGTTTTGCGCAACAGTTTACCATATACATTACTTTGTTTGTCCGTTCTTTTTATATTATTGCCGGCTTGCCGGCAAGATGAGAAAAGGACGTCTGACGACGTAAGCCTCCCAGCAACCCCTGTTGCAGAGGGAGAACTAAAAGGTATCTCCAACCTGCAATCTTCAGCGGATACGGCAATGGTACACAAAAGCTTAAACCAGGGTAATGCTTTTTTGAATGATCTGCCAGACAGCGCCATCGTATTTTACCTAAAGTCTTTGTCTTTTAGCCGGCAATTACACTATACGGAAGGAATGGTGTCTGCCTGTAATAATCTTATCTGGGCGTATCGTAAAAAAGGCGATACGGTACAGCTCCGCCGTTACCGGGCTTTTGAAAAGAATTTGCTGCCGCAATTGCCCAGCGCCTGGTTCAATCCCGGAAAGGATGCCCATATCATCGTTATGGGAAAGAAGTATGATCATATGGCCTCTGCGGCTTTTGCTTCCGGGCACTATGATACGGCTGCTGCCGCATTGATCCGTATCATTCATTTGAAGGAGCAACCCGATACCGCCACTTATACTATGGTTATCAAAGCTTACTTAGGTTTGGGTGCAATTGCCAGCAGGCTAAACAATGAAGCCCGGGCAATGGTTTATTTTAACCAGGCCGAAAAGCTGGCTCTACGGTATAAGGATACTTTTTATTATACCGCTGTTTTGACCGACAAAGCCTCCTTTTATCTGGACCGGGATTACCCGGATACTGCCCGTGCGCTTGCCCTGGCTGCTTTACAATGCAGCAGGAGCCATAACAGCCTGGAAGAGCATGGGGTACAGAATACCTATACCGTAGCGGCCAGCTTTTTAAAGCAGAACCATGCCGGACGGGCGCTCGCTTACAGCAAGGAATCATTACGTTACGCCCTGGCTACGGCTGCGCCCGAGCAGCTTATCCAGGCTTATTATGTTATGGGATATAATTATGTGCGGCTGGGACAATATAAGGAAGCAGAAGTGTACTTGCAAAAAGGTTTGCGCCAGGCAGAACAATCGGGGATAAATGATAATGTTGCCAATGCATATGGGCAATTGGCGGCAGCTTACGAAGGACTGGGGGCCTACAAAAAGGCGCTGATTTATGAAGTGAAGTATGCCGTAGCGCGGGACAGTTTGTTGCGTAAGGAGAATGTTAACCAAGTTACGGCAATAGAAACACGTTACCGGGTAGCGCGCAAGGAAAGAGAACTGGCCCAGAAAGATAAGATGTTGTTGGAGCACAGGCTGAAGATAGCGAGTCAGCGAAAGCAACAATATATCTGGGTAGGTGGCACAGTGTTGGCTATACTGGCCATGCTCCTGCTGTTGCGGCAGAAGCGCTTGAATGCCGAGATTATACGCCTTAAGGCAACGGTGAACGGCGAGGAGCAGGAACGCAAGCGTATGGCAAAGGAATTACATGATGGTGTAGTAAACCGCCTGTCGATATTGAAGATGAATTTCAGCGCCTTGCCCGGGCAATATAGTCAGTTGGCGCAGGCACCGGACTACCAGGATATGATTATACAACTGGAGCAGGGTATTGCCGAATTACGGGATATTTCGCATAACCTGTTGCCGGATATACTACAAAGGGCTGGCCTGGAAGAGTCGTTGAAGGTATATTGCGAAAAAATAACAAAAGCTACTCCCCTGCAAATTGATCTGCAATGGTTGGGCGTTGCTCCCCGTCTGAACGATGATTTCCAGTTGAATATATATCGTATAGTGCAGGAGCTGGTGGGTAACGTGATAAAACATGCCCGGGCCCGGAATGCCTTGGTGCAATTTAATTTTCACGACAACTCACTGGATATTACTATCGATGACGATGGCGTAGGCTTGCAACAGCCCGAGGCATTGAACCAGGGCATCGGTTTCCAAAACCTGCGCGACCGCATCCGGCTGTTGAACGGCTCTATAAATATTGAACGCAGGAAAGGAACCTCCGTTTACCTGGCATTTCCTATTTAAACGTCGTATAGCCTGGTTGTAAGCATTTTCATAAACAGGGAATGGGGCCGCATCATTTTCCCCAGGGGACGATGGATTGCGATTCCGTTATTTTTAATCAAAGGAATTTGACCTAAATTTATCGGCAATTTATATACAGCCCGAATAACCATAGGGCTGATCATAAGAAATGGAACAAAAGATAAAAATAGTTATAGCCGACGATCATCCCATTGTAGTGCAAGGCATCAGCAGCCTTTTGGCTACTGATGCACGCTTTGATGTAATGGCCAGTTACGATACAGGGGCCGCCCTGTTGGAAGGCTTGCGCCAGCAATTGCCGGATGTATTGCTATTGGATATTCACTTTCCCGATACCACCGGAAATAAGCTGGCTCGCATCATTTCGAAAGAATACCCGGCCCTGCGCATGATCGCTATAACCAGTGTAGACAATTCTTTTGATATGCGGGATATGCTGCAAAATGGCTGTGCTGGTTATCTTTTGAAGAGCGCCGGCCTGCCTGTATTAAAAGAAGCCATTGAAACCGTTTACGCAGGCAATGAATTCCTGGAACCCGACACCAAAGAACAATTGTTCCGCTCGATGTTACGGGACAATTTAAAACCCGGTACCTTTAAGCTGACGCAAAGGGAACAGCAGGTATTGGATTTGCTGGCGGAGGGCAAAACGAATTCTGAGATCGCTGAACTGTTATTTTTAAGCCCGCGAACGATCGAAAATAACCGTATGTCTTTGTACCAAAAGCTGGATGTGAAGAATACCGCCGAGCTCATTAAAACGGCCATGCGGCTCGGGTTGATTATATAGTCCGGTTTCTATAGATCTTCTTCGCTGAGCAACCTGTACAGCGATCGCTTCAGGCATCTTAGTTCGAGAGTGAAACTGCGCCGTAGCGTCTTCTTAGCGCCTTCGCGAGAAAAAAATTACTGCATAAGTCATCACTTCGGGCTTTTGGAGGAAACATGTGAGGACGTGTGCACCAGCACAAGGAGGAAAAGATCCGCAGAGCGGTGTGCCTGGCACTACCTGGGCCTGCGAAAGAGGGCACCAAATAAAAGAAGCCATTGAAACCGTTTACGCAGGCAATGAATTCCTGGAACCCGACACCAAAGAACAATTGTTCCGCTCGATGTTACGGGACAATTTAAAACCCGGTACCTTTAAGCTGACGCAAAGGGAACAGCAGGTATTGGATTTGCTGGCGGAGGGCAAAACGAATTCTGAGATCGCTGAACTGTTATTTTTAAGCCCGCGAACGATCGAAAATAACCGTATGTCTTTGTACCAAAAGCTGGATGTGAAGAATACCGCCGAGCTCATTAAAACGGCCATGCGGCTCGGGTTGATTATATAGTCCGGTTTCTATAGATCTTCTTCGCTGAGCAACCTGTACAGCGATCGCTTCAGGCATCTTAGTTCGAGAGTGAAACTGCGCCGTAGCGTCTTCTTAGCGCCTTCGCGAGAAAAAAATTACTGCATAAGTCATCACTTCGGGCTTTTGGAGGAAACATGTGAGGACGTGTGCACCAGCACAAGGAGGAAAAGATCCGCAGAGCGGTGTGCCTGGCACTACCTGGGCCTGCGAAAGAGGGCACCAAATAAAACCGGATTTTTGCCTCGAAAATGGTAACTTTGCAGTATAATACGTTTCTGCACTTGCTTTTCTGACCTGGTTTAGAACAACTCTTTTCTTTTTCAGTCTTCGCTTTTCCGGTCGCCGTATTACGTGTGTTCATTTGCGTGAACTTTTATATAATCCTTTAGAGCCGGTGCATTGCAGAAAGGCAATTTTAAGATGTGTTCTGAAAAGAGCAGCGTCCGCACTTTGTCGTGATAGAGATTGGGCAGTTAAGGCCGCATCTGCCAGATTGAATAATAAAATATAAAATATATGAGCGAATCATACTCCAAAAAAGAAAAAACACAGAAAAAAGCAAAGAGTAAACAGGATAAGGCCGAGAAGATGAAGGAAAGGAAGGCCAATGCCAAAAAGGGCAAAAGCCTGGAAGAGATGATGGCCTATATCGACGAAAACGGTAACCTGAGTTCGACGCCTCCCGATATGAGCAAGAGAAAGGAAATAAATGTGGAGGACATACAACTAGGCGCTACGGTAATCACTCCCGAAGATGAACTGCGTACCGGTAGGGTAGCCTTCTTTATTGAAGCGAAAGGCTATGGATTTATTACAGACGATAAGACCAAAGAGAATATTTTTGTGCACAACAAGCATCTCCTGGAACCGATTAAGGAGAAAGATGCCGTAACTTTCGAAAGGGAGAAAACGGCCAAGGGCTATAGCGCCATTAATGTGAGAAAAGTAGGGAAGGGGAGTTAATTACTTTTATTGGTTAATTCGTCCTGCCCCACTGATGCCAGGAAGTGCCTTTGGTTGTCTTCCTTTCTATTGTGCGGCATAAAGCGATTTATTGCGGATCGCCTGCATGGTATTCATCCGCCTCCTTTGCACGTTATGCCGATGGGTTTATTTTCTTCGAAAAAACGATAGCATATTGACGCGTGTTCCAGCGTTAAAAAAATAGTGGCATTGATAGAAACTTTTTGTCCTGCTGAATCCAGTCGAAGCATGATGATCCTGGCTATGGTGATGCCCTTCTATACGGCTCCCTTCGACTGGACTCAGGGTGATTATACATAGGGTAAAGGCAAAGAACGGAATACCAGCAGAGGATGGTCATCTGTAGGCATGAAGCATCGTTAGCACTAGCGGACCTTTCCCGTCTTAGTTTGCGTTGTCAATGTCCATTGCGCGGTACGAAGCAATCTCTGTCCTCATTGCCTGCGTATGCCTTTGGTCTTGGAATGGGGCGCCTAATCTGCACGTCATGGCGCCCTGCTGCGGCAGGACAAACTCCGTGGAGGCATCCCCAGCATGCGTAGGGGGTAGGTGCTACAATCAACCCCATTGAGCTGTCTCGACTACGCTTTGCCTTAGTCGCTTTCCGGTAAAGCCCCGTTCGACATAATGGTGAAAAAGAAAAATGCTGGACACTCCATCCGTCATGGGTACCTTTGGGAGGCATCTCCTTAACATAAGCAGGAGGCTTATGTTTTCTTCTTATAACTGCTGGTGCAGTAAGCCTCTTCTGAAGAGTGTCTGGACGCCATACTCAAAGAGTAGCATGTCAATCTATTGGTTTGAATAGTCGTGTCCTTAAGCAAAGAAATGTGCTTTGTGGCCGGAAAGGATGTTGTATAAAAATCGTATAC
>JBEBWN010000063.1:0-14537 GCA_040392235.1 Taibaiella helva
TTTCACCGGCGGCTATCTTAAAGGTTCACAACCGGAAAAAAGTTGAATATACATTTAAAAGGGGGTACGAAACTTTGTACACTCTACCTGGAGGGGCATTGGACTTAAGGTAGCTCTATTATGCGCACTTACTATCGTATAAGATCATTTTTGTCCCGGAGCGGATCACCGTATCAGTGTTACATTACCCTGGTAAGCCTCCGCCGAATGGTTTTTCCTTTCCACTTCTATAGAATAGATATAGACGCCCTGGGGCTGTATCTGTCCATGGAACCGGCCATCCCACCCCCGGCCGTTTAATGCGTTGCTTTCAAAAAGGATTTGTCCCCAACGATTGTGTATCTGCATCCTGAACCGGCTAATGTCATCGCTGAGTAACTGCCTGGGAAAAAAGAAATCGTTAATGCCATCGTCATTGGGTGTGAAGGCATTGGGTATATCCAGGTAACAATTTTTGGTAATATTGACGGCTTCGGTGGTACTGCAGGAGAGTAGCCCCGAGCGAACTTGCAGACTATAGGTACCTGGATATTTTATGCTGATCGTTTCGGTGGTATCTCCCGTGCTCCATAGATAGTGAACCGGTTCCTGGGGGTTAGGGGCGGTATTTTTGATATATATGGGGGCAGCAAAAAGACAAAAGCTAGTATCTGCACCCAGATATACCCGGGGCAGGTCGGAAACAAAAACCGAGTCTGTAAAAATACTTTCCGGGCAAGCCCGGAATACAGCCTTGAGGGTAAGCGCCCTGGCGCCAGAAAGGGTATAGGCGTGTTGCAGCATTTCCTGCCGGGACGATAATGTGTTGCCATCACCGAAATCCCAATGCAGGCTGCTGAGGGTAGGACCTTTCATGACATGGTGCAGGGTTATGGCTTGCCCAGCACAGATACTATCGGGTGCCAGGGTAAACGCTACCGGTGTCGGAGCATCTACTACTATGGTTTGAATAGCGGTATCGGGGCAAAAGCCATCGATGGTACCGGTTAGTGTTACTGTATAACTACCGGCCTCCCGGTACCTGTATTCCGGTGCGACGCGTACACTGGAATCGCCGTTACCCCAATGCCAACTAAAGCTGTTAAAATGTGGATCAGAGGTATTAGTGAAAGTGATCACATCATTTTCGCAAACCAGTGTATCGGCCAGGAAGGACACGGAGTAGTCTTTTAGAGGATAGCTCACTAGAAAGCTATCTACATAGTGTTCACACACGGAATCGTTCCTGTAACTGAGCCAGTATAGGCCTGTCATATTTATTTTCCTGGTTTTACCAGTGGTAATATTATCCTCCCAGAGGTAATGGTTTAAGTTGGTATTGCTTGCGGTCATGGTAAATGTGTCGGCCTGGCATCTGCCGCTGAAGGTGGTGGTGGTATAGTGTTTGGGGATGTTGTAGAGGGTGACATGAAACTCTTCTATGTGTTCTTGGCAACTACTACCGTTCCATACATGGTAATTGAGACTGTAAATTCCTGATTTATAAATATACCGATTTAGGCCCTCGGTGCCATCCTCCCATTTATAGTTGCTGCCCCCGGTGTTTCTTCCGGATAATAAAAAGCTATCGACACAGTCGACTGTATCTATGATAGAACTATATTCTCTACTATAAGCAAAAGTTGTTGAGGGATTAGGTAGCCCAAAAATAGTAGATCCTTTATCTAAGTTAAAACCATTATACACATATTTACATGAAGCACCTTGTAAATTAGGATGATGAATTACAGATAAGAAAGTTCCACTCGTAACATATATATATCCGTCTATAGCCCTACGTATTGAGTAGGCTCCTCCGCCTATATCCACCTTTGATTCTATAATACTCTGCGCATTTACTAAGCCTAGATCGTATTGTAAAACTCTGCCTCTTGTAGCATATAATTTTGAGTTGTCAGGAGAGAATGACACTCCATAATAAGGACCTGCATCCAGAATTAAACCGTTGCTAGCCTTTCCTGTGGCCACATCAAAGTCATAAAGTGTTAAAGAACTACCTTCTTGAGCAAGAGCTAATCTTCTCCGGTCGGGAGAAATATCTATACATCCAATACCATTCCCATTATTATTAGCAATTTTTGATGAAAGCGTAGGGGTCGTATCAATTCCATCTAAATCAATATTGTAAGATTTAATTTGGGAGTTTGATGATGTAATTAGCCAAATATTGCATTCGTTGCCTGGCACAGCGGTCATGGCCTCCTCCAGATCTGTCGCCAGCTTTTTTGACTTCATATCAGGTAACACATCTCCTTTGCCTTGATTCAGCGCCATATCAACAATGCAGTAATATAATGAACCTAGCTTGCCTGACTCCAGACAAGCTAGGGAAAAAACGTAGTATTTTTTTGTTTTACCGGGTATTGGAACTATCATCGTTGCCTGGCTTGTGCTATAGGTTATATTTACCCATCTACCTGTTAAATCTTTTCCATTTGGCATTGGCGTGTGATTGCTGTCCCATATAGTGGTACCATCGGAATAAAACAATAGTTGCCCCTTCTCGTTACTGATAGAGGCACATCCCTCTTTAGTGTTTATATTGGTTTTAATGGGTTTGGGTGGGTTGCTATTAAAATCAATACCAGCACTGTCTCCGAATACCCATACATTATCATATTGAGCGGCTGCTCTCAATGTACCAGAAAATAGCAGAGTATAGAGTAAAAACAGCTTCATGTAGATGTTAATTTTGAATAAAAAGACAACTAATAACTATTATCAATTTCATTATTATAGTCTTTTGCTTTCTCATTTTACTTTAATAAACTTTTTCGTAGTCAGCAATACTCCATCCCCATTATATGCCCGGAGTATGTATATTCCCGCAGAAAGGGAGCTAATGTTAATCATCCCTTTATAGACCCTTGCTGTCATTAACCTTCCATCAATGCCAGATATAGCAGCCACAGCTGATAATGGGGGGGTAATGTATAACATATCACTTGCTGGGTTAGGGTAAGTTTTAATTTCCTGTTGTGTGCTGTTTATATTGGGAATATTTACCGGCACGTTGGTTACTTTGTAAATGGCTGAAGTATCAGAACAACCACTTTCGTTATTACTTACCGCTACTGTATAAAGGCCATTTTCGACAACTGTATAAATACGGCTGGTGGCGCCTTTTATAAGTATTCCGTTTATATACCATTGATAAGTATCATAGATCTCAGTAGTGCTTAAATCTAAACCATGGACTGTAATAACAGGAGCACGGAAGTTCCAAATATTTACATCAAAAGTATCGACGTGAAATACACAAGGTGCAGTGTGATATTGAAGCCAATAGGCACCGCTAGTGTTAACTGAATTATCAGCGGCATAACTCCCGTCATCCCACCTATACCCCCATCCAGAGGTATTACTCGGAGATAATTTTATAGTATTTTGACTGCATTCGGAAATGTCATATGTTATGTAACTAGTGTCTTTTTTTAAAACAGAAATTACGTTAGGTAGCCCCCTCCCCGTTGCCCCGGGATTAAGAAGATATGCCGTGTCTAAATATTGACATGCGATTCCCGTCAGATTAGGAGCTCCAATACGTCCGATGTAAGAATTATTTCCAGTAACCGGCATGGTAAAGTAAATTTTCTCGTCAGGGCCTAGTCTAAGATATGTTACCGGTCCTCCTAAATAAATACATGATTTAGCCATTGTTGCCGAATCTTCAGAACTTAGATCAAACTGATATAGTTTATTCGTTCTGAAAGTATTAAAATATAGTTTTTTGCTATCGGGAGAAAAACAAACACCATATCCTGTTGAGTCGAGCGGGCCATAAAATTGCCCCTTGGTTGGAGCGGGACGCAATGCTCCATATGGAAACAGAGGAACAGGGTTGGAAACTACACCGGAAATAGCATCGAAGTCGAAAAGAGCAACAGCAGCGCTGTCTAGACGATCCCCTCTCTGTTGATCTGGATCATAAAGCCCACGAACAGAAGCAATTTTCTTTCTATTCGGAGAAACTGTAATCATTCCGTTGCCAAGATAGGTTCCTATACCGACTGAAGAAATTACTGGTTGAATATTGACGCCGGATGAATTAATTTCATAGGCTCTAAAATGGCTATTCCTGCCGCAAGTAAGTACCCATATATTACAGCGGTCTCCAGCAACAGAAATCATCTTTTCCTGCAAATTCGAATCCAATAAAATATTTTTCCGATTGGTCTCCACTCCCCCTAAACCATTATTAAGCCTCATATCTACTACGCTATAATACAGGCGTCCGGCAACTTGCAAAACAGAAAAGTCTGATATTGAAAAAATGAAATATTTATCTGGATTGCCTGGCATTGGTACAATAAGGGCACCTTGTGTAGTTGAGTATGTAGGATTGGAATATTTTTTATATAATGAATCTACAAGCGGGTAACCATTATACATAGTGTCATAATTACGATTCCAAACTGTATTCCCATCTGTATAAAATAGAAATCTCCCATCTGCATCACATACTGAAGCATTAGATTCGATACCTGTAGTGCTGCCATTTTGATATGGTATAATAGAAGTCGTGAAGGGAACGGCACTGCCACTCCTGAAATCAAGACCAGCGCCGGTACCAAATACCCAAACATTTTCATATTGAGCATAACTAAACTTATTACAACAAATCCATAAAAATGTAAAGACAAGTAGAAGTTTTAACTTCATAATCATTGTGTTTTTAGTGAGTAATTAATTTATATATAATAGTAAGCTGTAGATAAATATTTATATATTTGGCGGCCGCCGTACAAGTTGTATATTGGTTATTGTGCTACACTTTTCCCTAATAAATCACTAATTTGTTCGCTATAGCGCAAAAGTCATCAAAAGCACCAAGAATTTTCAGAGGGAATTTACTCAAATCGAAAAATGAAGATATATCCGGTATTTATAATATGAAAAAGGAAATAAATGGAAAAGTTATACTTTGCAGGATTCTCCTGGGTTTTTGTACTATTATTTTGTTCCTCCTGCGTTAATAAGGGGGCTTTTTCCGAAAGTCCAAGCCGCCTTGTTGAACGGCTGTATATTAGCAGCTATATCGGATAAAATAGCAATATCGACTCTTTATTAGCGATTTCAAAAAACTTGACTATTCGAAAAAAGAGAGATAGCGCCAAGTGGGTACTAAAGAATGCCGCGCTGTGGGGAAGCCCCTTTTTTCATAAAAGGGCGCTGATAGCTGCTTACCAGGGAGAACTATATTGGGGAGAGCAGAATTATGATACCGCGCTCTACTATTTTAAGTACAGTCTGGCCAATGTGCAAAAAACGGAATGGGGCGAGGGCCATATGGCCTGTGTCTATGCCTATGCAGGAGATATCTATCATAAGAAAAATCAACCGGAACTTGCTGCGGTTTACCTGTACAAAGGCCTGCAATTGCTTCAGCGTACGAAAAAGGTGCAGCATTTTCGCTATACCTATAACGTATATAATTTCCTGGCCACATTCCTTTTCGATACGAAACAGTATAGCCTGGCGCAGAACTATTTCACACAGTCGGAGGCCATAGCCTTACGCCACAACCATACCCGGAGCATTGTGAACGCCCGGCTTGCAAAAGCGGCATTGTATGCAGAAATGAAACAATTAGATAGTTCTATTTATCTTTTTGAGACTATATTGAAGGAGCCGGGAGCTGCCGTTGCGGACAAGCTAAATTCTTATCATAATTTGGGATCGATATATGCCTTGCCGCAATTTAAAAACGAACCTGCTAAGGCTGTTCCGTATTTCGAACAGGGATTAAAGCTTTTTGAAAAAAATAATGATAAGGAATGGATCGATCGAACTGGAATTAACCGTTCAAAATTCCTGGTTAATTTCGCCGCAGCCTATCTTAATTTAGCTCGGCAACGTAGAGCGCCCCTTTTTTATGACAAAGCATTGCGGCTTTACGAAGCGATAGATTCTTTAAAAGGGCCAGATAGGTTAAGCCCGGATGAACTAAAAAACCTGTACAGTAACCGGGGGCTTTTGCTATTTGATTTGGGAAGGTATAAAGAAGCGGCAGAACTGTCTATACATGCTATCGCTATAAGCGACAGTATGTCCAGGGAGAACACGCTTTCCGATATCAACCAATCCGAACTACAATATAGAACCGCAGCGAAGGACAAGCTCATAGCACAAAACAAGCTGCAATTAGCGGAACAGGAAAATAAGATACAAAGGCAGTATTTATGGATAGGTGGTATGGCCAGTAGTGCTATAATTATCGTCCTGTTGTTTGTAGTGGTGATGCGCAGGAAACAGCACCAGACCGAGCTGGCCCGCCTGAAGGATGTTATGGCTGGGGAAGAACGGGAGCGTGTACGCATTGCGCGAGACCTGCACGATGGCATTGTGAGCCAGCTTTCGGCTATCAAGATCAATTTCAGTAATTTGCCGGTGCTGCACCCGGATATGAATGATGCTACAGACGATTTTCATCAGGCCTTGCTGCAACTGGAACAAAGTATTACCGAACTGCGTAATACCTCGCATAACCTCCTACCGGAAATATTGCAGCGGGAAGGCCTGGTGGCTGCC
Organism: Taibaiella helva; assembly: GCA_040392235.1. Taxonomy (GTDB): domain Bacteria; phylum Bacteroidota; class Bacteroidia; order Chitinophagales; family Chitinophagaceae; genus Taibaiella; species Taibaiella helvus_A. Next base: position 6,532 of record JBEBWN010000063.1, read on the forward strand.
ATTAATATTTATTGCCGGGAAATAAGCCGGATGACGCCCTGTGCTGTAGCTTTCCAGGTGTTAGGCGGTTTGCCGGGCTTAAAAAAGGAATTCCAGTTGGGCGTTTACCGGATCATCCAGGAATTGTTGCAGAATATTGTAAAACATGCGGGCGCAACTGATGCGCTCCTGCAGTTTAACGTGGAACAGAGCATGTTCGATATTACGGTAGATGATAACGGTTGCGGCCTGCAGGCTTCACCGTTGCCGGGCATGCCTGGCGTGGGATTAAGTAATATACAGCAACGGGTAACGGCGCTCGGAGGCAGGATGGAGATAGAAACCGGCGAGGGCAGGGGAACTTCCGTATATTTGAGCTTCGACCTGAAGGATTATATTGAAAAAACATGAAGATTAAACTGGTAATAGCAGATGACCACCCGATGGTGGTAAAAGGTTTGGCAGATATATTGCGGCCCTATGAACATATGGAAATACAGGCTGCTTTCGGGAAAGGCAAAGAACTGCTGGCCGCCTTGCCTTCGTTGCGACCGGATATTTTAATGCTTGATGTACAGTTGCCGGATATGGAGGGGGAGGAAATAGTGCGCGAACTCCGGAAAGCCTGCCCGGAACTGCGTATATTGGTCGTTAGCAGTATTGATACGCCCTATAGAATAAGGGAAATGCTGCAACTCGGTTGCCGCGGATACCTGTTGAAGAGCACCGCGCCGGAAACGCTGATCGAAGCGATCGAAAAGATATATAAAGGAGAAGAGTTTCTCGAACCGGGCATGCGCGATCGTCTGCTGGCTTCTGTTATACATCCTGATGTGGCGGGACCTAAACATATCCGGCTAACCAGGAGGGAGCTGGAGATACTTAAATTGGTATGCGAAGGTTTGAATAATTATGACATAGGAGCTAAACTGTTTCTGAGCCATCGCACGGTCGAAAACCATCGCAGCTCTCTGCACCAGAAGTTCGAAGTGAAAAACTCCGTAGCCCTGGTGCGCGCGGCCATGCATCATGGCTTTATATAGCCCTGGAGTAAGGCAAAAGGCAAAATGGAATAACGTCCCGTCTTCCCGCTGTCGCGGTGACGGGTTTATTTTTTGCAAGGAGCTATAGTTTGAGAACAGGAACGAGCATTTTTTGAAAATATCGTCGTTGCGGGCGCTACGACAAAAGTGGAAAGGCGGCCCTATTGCTCAATCAATGCGTCCTGCACCGCAGTGGAAACTTCTCCTATTCTGGCGTACCGTGTTTATCTAATGCCGAGAGGGATAAAAGCAGGATCCTTGTGCTGCCGCCGGGATATCTCCACTGCCGCTTTCCCGACAATTGTTTTTTTTATATCAACACAACAGCCGCAGGTTACCCGCTCATACTGCCCGGTTCCGGTTTTACGCTGGGCGCTAACCCCCGCCGCGCTAAGGCTCTCGCTGTGATAAGGGCGATAACACCGCAGGATGGTTGCCGGAGCGGCGAACTGCGTATCGACTTTTAGCCGCATTGTATTTTGTTGCTTTGAATATCAGTATGTAATGTGTGCTGGAAAATGTTTGTTGCGGTTTACTACTAATTATGTGTCCAGGTTAAAAGATACTTTAGCGGGGTACATTTTTCGTTTATCAAAACAAGCGTTTATGAATTTTAAATCGACTACCCGTGTTATTGTGCATTCTGTAACACCAAGTGTAAAACAAGGCGTATTACTCCTGCTGCTGTGTAGTGGCTTCTTTAGTTATGCGCAACAGCCTTATAATAAACGGCAGGAATTTTTGAAGGCCAATAGCCATTGGGCTTTTGGCGACGGGGCAGGTTTGGATTTTAATGGCGGAGGGCCGGTAGCTATCAAAACAGCCCGGGGCAGCGATGTCCGTTTCAGTGAAGGTGGCTCCGCAGTGTCAGATCCGGTTAGCGGTAAATTGCTTTTTTACTCCAATGGCGGATCGGTGTGGAATGCAGAGCATAAAATTATGCCTAATGGTTCCGGTTTGTTAGGAAGTAGCCTGTATGCAGCCGACACGCTTTGGCAGACCTCTACGCGCCAGGGTGTTTGTATTGTTCCGGTAATTAACGATCCTTACAATTACTATTTATTTTCTTTAAGCGGTATTTCGTCATTGGGAGCCAAGCCGGAAGGAACTTTGTTTTATAACATTGTGGATATGAGGCTGGACAGTGGTCGCGGCGATATCGTTCAGGGGAAGAAAAATATTACGGTAGATCGTGATACCCTTACAGAAGGAGTGATTGCAGTACCGGGTAATAAATGTGATGTATGGATAATTACCCATCATTGGCGGAGGCATGAATTCAGGACGTATCATATTACGAAAGATGGTGTGGATACTGTACCCGTGATATCAACTGCGTCGAAAGGTTTTGGTACCCTTGGCTATGCGTTAGGCACACTGGCTGTTTCTCCCGACAGGTCAAAAATAGTGATAACAGGTAATACTACCAGGACCATAGCAGCGGGTGTTTTGATTGCGGAATTTGATCCGGCCACAGGAAAGGTCACCGATCCAATGATTATAAACAATAAGTTGAGCCCGATGGGAGCCTGCTTTTCCGCTGATAATTCTAAATTATATGTTAGCGCTGGTTCTACCATTAATACCGGGATAGGTCAGTTTGATTTAGCCGTGTATGATTCTACAACGATAGCCAACTCATTCACGGTAGTGAGCAACAAGGGCTCCGACCCGATTGTTTTATACAACGACACCATATATTTTATTAAGGGAGACAGCACTAACTACATATCCCGGATCAACAGTCCCAACCTGGCGGGCACGGCCTGTAACGTTCAGAAAGATGTCATCAGGCTTCTTGATTCTACTGACATTGGCCAGGGGCCTTCATTACACAATAATGTTGTTTATTCTTTACCTTCTGAGGATACTATACATATCGCACCGTTTTTTGACTCGATCGGCTGCCTGGGCGAACGCAAGCTGAGCGCGGCGTCTGGATTTCGGGAATACCAATGGGATGATGGAAGTGTGTCGCCAGACAGGACTATTACAGCGCCGGGCACCTACTGGGTGCTATTCCGCGACTATTGCTTCTATAGGGTAGATACCTTTATCGTTTCGGAAGTGGTAGACCTGGTTCCCCCCGTAATTACTATTAATGTGAACATCTTAGGTACAATCGAATCTTATAGCTCCTACCAATGGATATTCGATGGCAGCGTCATTCCCGGTGCGAACGGTAGTACGTATACCGTATCCGAAAATGGCGATTACCAGGTGATTGTGACGAATGACTTAGGCTGTGTGGATACTTCTGATATATATGAGGTAACCAATTTTAGTAGTATAGAAGGCAGAAACGCATTAGGGCGACAAATTCGTGTTTATCCTAATCCGGCGGCACATACTTTTTATATCGACGCCCCGGTAGCGGTAAACATTCAGCTTACTGATCTGGCGGGTAAATTGTTAAGGGAGCAGGCAGGTGCAACCTCTATGTCGCTTGAAGCACTGCCCAAGGGCATTTATTTGCTTCGGATTGCCGACAGGGAAGGGGAGCTGCTTAAAACGGAAAAATTAGTAAAGGTAGAGTAGCTGTATGCCCAAGAGGTTTTTGCTGTAAATGAATAAACCAAAATTACTGCCCTTTCTGCCTGGCGGAAAGGGCAGTAATTAATATAAATCTTTATCCTGTGCTGCGCCGTACAAAATGAAAACCGGCAAAGCTGCCCCAATGTGATGTGGTACCCTTTTCCTTTTTTACCGGAACAATGTTTTTTCTATGCGGTATTTTACTTTACGTATAAGTTTGATGGTTCTGTTGGTGATATACGGGCATAACTGGTCTTTTAGTCAATATAGTAATATTTGGGCATTCGGTATCAATGCCGGAATAGATTTTAATACGGACCCGCCTGTGGCTATAACTACCCGGATCAACACCAGTGAAGGTACTGCTTCGGTATGCAACGCCAACGGTCAATTGCTTTTTTATACGGATGGTACTACCGTTTGGGACCGTAATCATAATATAATGGATAACGGCTCGGATTTGCATGGATTGGGAACGGATATTACGAGCAGTACCACACAGGGAACATTAATTGTGCCCATACCGGGCGATACCCGGAGGTATTATATCTTTTCTTTAGGCAGTTTTGAGAGCGGATTTTTGGGCCGGCTGTATTATAGCGAGGTGGATATGAACCTTAACAATGGTATAGGTAGTGTTTCCAGGAAAGGGAATTTACTTGATAGTTCGCTGACCGAGCATATGACGGCAGTTTCCGGTAATAACTGCAATGTATGGCTGTTAATGGCGTCCCGTTCTAATGTATTTAAGGCTTATAGTATTGATATAAATGGTATAGCCCCCCCGGTAATTTCGCCGAGGATTCCGGGTGGTGGAGGGGGATCGTGGAACGGCGTTCTGGGAAGCCTGGATGTATCGCCGGACAGAAACAAAGCAGCCATTGCACAGGGTCTTAATGTGGCGCTTTACGATTTTAATACGGATAGGGGAACCCTGACTAACCCTTTAATGTTATATGAAAATGCGGATAGTTATTATTACGGTATCTGCTTTTCTCCGGATAATTCGAAACTCTATGCCGCCAATGAAGCAGAGTTACATCAATTTGATTTGCGCTCGAGAGATACGGCCGCTATTAAAGCTTCCAGGCAAGTAATAGCAGCCGTATCTTACCCGGGGCTGAAAAGAGGGCCGGATGGGAAAATTTATTGTGCGCACTCCGGGTCCGGATCGTTAGATGTTATCAATAAGCCTAACCTGGCCGGTACGGCTTGTCAGTTTGTGGTCAACGGCTTCCCTTTACTAGGCGGAACCCGTAGTACCAGGGGGTTACCCAATTCGACTATTTTGGTAGCCCTGGAAAAAAATACTACAACCCTTACTGATACGATTCGTTGTGCTGATTCTTTTACGCTCGCTGCAACCGATACGGCCAGGAAGAATTACCTCTGGCAGGATGGTAGTTTGGAAAAAACCCTGACTATTGATACTTCCGGCACTTATTGGGTAACTTATCAGAATGTAACGGGCAATATCTGCGAAGAGTATATAGATACTTTTCATATTGTATTTTATAAAAATAAAAGAATATACAGCACAAATTTTATGGAGGGTATGTGTAGGGCGGATACCTTAATATTACAGGCGCAACATATGGCTACAGGAGGTTATTTGTGGGAGGATGCGAGCCCTGGTAATACCAAAGTGGCCCGGAAGGCCGGTACCCATTGGGTAAACTACCGGGTAGATTCCTTATGTGAGCTGTACACCGATACCTTCAGGGTAAGCTATCATGAATACCAACTTTCTTTTACAACAGATACCCTTCACTGCGTAGACGATCCTGTAGTATTGCATAATACTTCAGATGAACCTTTTACCGACTTTCGATGGACATACGGCAATGGAGCCGGCAGTTCGAATAAACATCCTGTGGCGCACAGTTATACCCATCCCGGGAGGTACGAGCTGAAGCTGGTAGGCTTGATTGAGGGCCGCTGCGCTGACTCCGCTATGAGCTACATAACGGTAGATGCTCTTTTTCCTTTAAGGCTGGAAGCCGACAGGAAGGCCATATGTGCCGGTGAAAACGTTCATTTTTATACACAAATAGATAGTACCACCATACAGGCATTGTATTGGCTGTTTGATGACCAGGAAAGAATGACTACCGCTAACGGGCTTTATTATCAGCACGCTTATGCATCTCCCGGTACTTTTGTGGTGCAGCTTAAGGCGCTTAGCCGGGCCTGCCCTGATGTAGAAAGGACGGATACCATCAAAGTATATCCTCTTCCCCGGATCGATCTGGGGCCTGATAGCAGTCTTTGCTGGCAGGGACAAACTATTTTGCTGGCCAATAAAGCGCTTCAGACAGGAGGTGACTACACTTATTTATGGAGTACAGGGGCCACAGGTACTTTATTGCCCGTTACGCAGCCGGGAAGCTATAGCCTGACCATTAGCGCTGCACCGCTGGGTTGCAGCAGTACCGAAACCGTAACCGTAGCTAAGGATTGCTATGTGGATATCCCGAACGCTTTCACGCCCGATGGCGATGGCCATAATGACTACTTTTTTCCCCGCCAGTTGTTATCCGCTAAGGTAACCGCTTTTAATATGCAGATACGGAACCGATGGGGGCAATTGCTTTTTGAAACCAATGCGACAGACGGCCGGGGTTGGGATGGGCGATACAATAATCAGGAGCAGCCGGCGGGCGTATATGTTTACCAGGTACTGGTATCCCTGGGCAATAATACCCGGCAACAATACCAGGGAAACGTAACCTTGCTGCGGTAATAGTATTGCAGGGGTAATGGGGTGCATATAAAAGAACGGTACATTTTTATAGGACAGCACCTACCGATTGGGCTGATAATTTGTTGAAGGAGTGAAAGAGTGCAACCTCTATGTCTCTTGTTGGGCTACCTCCTTACTGTTCGGTACAAGTGGTCATGAGTACATCAGGGTGCTATGGTGTAGGAGCGGCTTTGAATTTATTTAATTGATATTACGATATAGCTATGAAATATTTCATTTTACATTTTTGCTTTATCAATTTGCTGTTGGGTGCACATTATTGCTGTTTAGGACAACATGATAATGTCTGGGTTTTCGGCGAATCGGCGGGTGTTGACTTTAATACATCACCTCCAACGCCAATAAAGACAAACGTGTTTAGTAATGAGGCTTGCGCATCAATTTGCGACGCGTCGGGAAAATTGTTATTCTATACCCAGGGCGACAGAATATGGGATGCGCATCATAATATAATGCCCAATGGAGAGGATTTGTTCCGGTTAGATAATCGATCTGTAGTATCCAGTACCAGTCAGGGTACAGTAATAATACCTGTGCCCGGACGTTCGGGTAAGTATTATGTTTTTTCTTTATCTTGTTGGGAGTGTGGATTAATATCCGGCGTGGGCAACGGCGTACTCAAGTATAGTATGGTAGATATGGCTTTGAATGGAGGTAAAGGAGATGTGGTAGCAGATAGTAAAGGCAAATTATTGGCAGACAAACTATACCTGACCGAACAAATGGCGGCGGTATCTGGTAATAATTGTGATATATGGTTGCTGGTTGCCGGAAGAACCGACAGCCTGATGCACGCCTTCCATATTGGTTTCGATGGCATAGATACTGTTCCGGTTACATCACGCAGGATTCCGCCTAAAGTAAATGGGAGCATCGGTGTATTGGGTTATATGGATGTATCGCCCGACAGGACTAAGATTGCCTTTGCCAATACCAACCTGGTGCTGTATGATTTTGATGCAACAACCGGCAGGGCTACTAACCCGCTTGTGTTGATTCCTCAGACCGATTCGCTATATATGTATGGCGCAGCCTTTTCGCCTGGTGGTACCAAGCTGTACGCCAGTTCATATAATAAGGGTCCGGGTATTTTTCAATTTGATATCAGCCTGGGCGATACAGGGCGGGTAAAGGCATCTAAAATAATGATTAGTGATAGTTATGCTATGGCAATCAGAAGGGCACCGGACAGTAAGGTATATATTTCTACTTCTGGTACCGGGTATCTGAACGTAATACAACAGCCTGATTTATATGGAACTGCATGCGAATATGTAAGTGATGGATTTCTTTTGGAAAATGGCACAAAATCTCTTGCTGGCCTGACCAATACGGCAATATTGACAACTTATCAGTATCCCAGGATTACCTCATCGCGCAACGATACGATTGCCTGTGCCGATTCCTTTGTGCTGTCGGCCATCAATGCCGGGGCAAAAAACTACCTGTGGCAGGATGGTAGTTTGGAAAATACATTAACTATCGATACCTCCGGGACCTATTGGGTAAGTTATCAGAATGTAGGCTACACCTGTGAGGAATATACCGACACCTTTCATATAGTATTTCATAAAAATAAAAGAATATACAGCACAGTTGTTCTGGATGCCCTTTGTAAAGAAGATACCTTAGTATTGCAGGCCCGGCGGCCTGATGCACAGGGTTATACCGGGGAGAACGGCAGT
>JBEBWN010000064.1:0-14305 GCA_040392235.1 Taibaiella helva
CCCTCAACCCCCATGTCGGAAAAAATGATGGAACGGCTGGAACAGCACCGCTTCTCTTACCGGTACGAACATATCGCTATAGAAGGGCAACACGCAGAGCCGTTGAAACATTTTGACAAGGTTTTTGCCTTTCTGGCCGGGAATTTTAAACGCTAAATATTTCCGGCTATTTTTCCCTGTTGCCGCAAAGCAAGTTGTAGCATTTATACAGGATGCTAAGTGTCGCGTCAAGGCAGCCACCTTTAGGTTTTGACTTTTCAACTTTTGACTTTGTACCAGGTGCCGGTCAAGCCCTGTTTTACCTTTACGAGAGAAGGTAACAATGTAAGCATTTCAGGCCAGCAGCCTTTTACAATGGAGACCTACAGATACTTAGATTTGCGGCTATAACGGGAAACCGCATCCTGGGTGGGCTTACTCAATGATTTCAATTGACGCTTTACCAAATTACTGTCTGCCTCAATATCACTATGATAGCCCAACATCCTGGGCGCATTTTCCTGTATCATCAACCTTAAAAAACGGTATTCCGCGTTCTGTGGACTGGCTTTGATAGCTGCTTCCAATTTTTCGGCACCCTGCTTGAATAACATCAGCTTTTGGGCCGGTGCAGATTCTACTCCGGCTTTCCGCATCAATAATGCGCCCTCAAACGCATCCTTTTCAACGCCTTTCAGAATGGCGGCATTGGAAAGCTGCTCTTCCATTGCGGAGACCTGGCTGCCTTCGAAGGCAGCATAATAAGCAGAGCGGTCAAAAGCAGCTTGCCCCCATACATATGTATGCAACAACAGCAAACCAGCAAATAAAGCCATTACAACGCGAAAGGGAGCTGCTCTTTGCGCAGCTTTTCCTGATTCTTTGAAAGTCTTCTTCATATAGTAACAATATACAGGACAAGGTTTAAAGCCTGATCAATGTAGTACATTCAAAACTGGATTTAGTTCATATAAAACAACCGTTGCCCTAAATAAAAAGACGGTGCAGCTTTCGCCTGGTAAAAAGAATATCTTATCCAACAGCTTTATATTCCTCTTAGTTACCGCATACTGAACTGATTTAAAATTCCTTAACTGATAGCCATGGCAGACAAACTCTGGTTATGCTTTTCTCCTGCTCTTTTGAGATCATTTGAGGGCCTGTACAAGTTACTTAAAGTTTTTCCGGAAACAGTCCGGCGCCGGACGACAAAATGATATAACTTTATTAGAACAATTTTGTCCCGGACAAATTAAACCGCATCTACGGGCTAGATAAAAGAAGATCGCATAATGAATCAGCAAAATACTATCGGGATTTTTTTGGATAGCCACAACCAGGTAATAGCTTATGTGGATAGCCTTTCTGAAACAGATTTCTTATATAGTAATAAAGGGAAATGGACCGCAGGACAACAGTTGAACCACATACTATTGTCGCTGGCGCCCGTAGTGAAGCTACTCGAAAATAAGCAATATATATTGGAACGATTCGGCCGGATTGACCGGAAAATTATGGACTATGATACCCTGGTTGTCCATTACCAGGCCATATTGCAAAAAGGCGCCAAAGCGCCGGAGCGCTTTGTGCCCCCGGCCATCAGCTATCAAAGCAAACAAGAACAGCTCAAGGAACTGGAAGCGCTTTTAGTGAACGCCCGCCTACGATGGGAAGACTACACAGAAGCCGACAGGAACAGCCTGGTTATTCCACATCCCGTACTTGGCAATTTAACCATCAGGGAGATGATCTGTTTCTTAACTTATCATGCCCTGCATCATCTCCGTTATACGCAGGAAAACGTGGCTTTAGGTAATACTTTATCGCCCCTCAAGTAATATTTCAGTCCCCTCGGAGTAATAAAAACTGAGTGCTGTAACGGAATGTACCGCCGAAGCCGGCTTATCGGACAATCTATATATTCCACCGGGATGCCCTCATTCTCGATCTGTCTGCTGATAGGGGCAAAGACCGGATCAGCAATATACCCCTTCGAAGAAATGGGCAGACGTCATTAGCCGGGCTTCCTGCCTGTTCCAGGGAAACAGTAACTTTCTGTCATCGTGCCAAAGCCAGCGGAATACCCCCTAAAAGAGCTCCCTCGGATGTACAGTTGAATTGCTTCCTGGTTTTGCTTTCACTTTTGACTTAAGTAAGCCCGGCTAATCCAGCCGCTCCAGCCAGCGAAAAAAGACTTACTGTAAGCTATCTCGCTTTATTTCCTTTGGGGCAAGGGTACAAAGCCTGTTTCGCCGGGCACCTTTTCAAAACGCTGGGCAGTCCAATCCTCTTTAGCCTGCTCTATGCGCTCTTTAGAGGTAGACACGAAATTCCAATATATAAATCGCTCCTCTGGAAAAGGCTCACCGCCAAAGATATAGACAGAGCTACCCGCTTTCATTGTAAAGGCGCATAAATGCGCGTCTTTTGTGATCAGTAGCTGGCCGGATCCGTATGCATTACCCTGGTTTTCAACCTCGCCCTCCACGATGTACAGTCCGCTCTCCCCATACAATTTCCCCACGAGGTCAATAACAACATCCGCCTGGCTTTTGATTTCCAGCATGAACAATTTGCTATAGACCGGAACCGGTGCGCGCCTCCCCTCAATTTCGCCCGCAATCAACTTGTATTGAACACCCTCTTCTTGCCATACGGGCAGATCTTCGGCAGCTATATGCATAAATGACGGTTCGGTTTCTTCCATATCCTTAGGTAAGGCGATCCATATCTGCAAACCATGCAGGAACTTATCGGCATGTCTCAGGTACTCCGGTGTGCGCTCAGAATGTACAACACCTCTGCCGGCAGTCATCCAGTTTACTGCCCCAGGTTGTATTTCCAGTGCATTGCCCAGGCTGTCCCGGTGCATGATTGCACCATCAAACAAATAAGTAAGCGTTGATAAACCGATATGCGGGTGTGGCCCGACATCCAGGTTCTCATGATCCTTCAGGCAGGCAGGCCCCATATGATCAATAAAAATAAAAGGCCCCACTGACCGCTTTTGTATAAAGGGCAATAACCGGCCTACCAGAAAATTACCGATGTCTGCGGCACGCTCCGGCACAATAATATCTATATTGGACATGTCGTCTCGTTTTTGTTTTTAAATTCTGCTTTTTGACTGTATGGAGCGCTTCTGCATCCATCGTTCATCTTACCTTTTCCGTTTGAACCAGCATCGTCATTTTCCATCATTTGGCTCCGCTCGCTTACACAATGATACATTATTTCGGCCTTACTATCACATAAAACATAAATCATAATAGCCCCGAAAGCGATGAAAACAGTCCTATTTGCACAAGCGCTCTGCAAACAGAGCGAAAGCTTTCCGGCAGATAAATTCTTATTGTGCATTGCTGTTTATGGAATTCATTCAAACCGGCAATACAAAGATCAATCGTTTCCCCAAAAATAGCAGCTCGGAGTCCTTAGTAAATCCGGATTTTTGCCAGCCATATAAAAAGCATAAGTAACATAAAATGTTGAATCTTAGGCCGCCACAACTACATGTATATGTAGTGATTTTGATCGAAGAAATGGCCATTTTAACATTCCCCAAAACTTCTGCGACACATTTTTGCCTATATTTGTTCCATATTTTTCAAAAGTTACCTTATGATAAAAAAGCTATTAATTTTGATGACGGGTGTGTTGGCCTATGGATCTGTAGCACAAGCCCAGGATTTCGAGTTGGACCCTCCAATTGTTTATGATACGACTTTCGGCGTAGAACGTTACAAAGAAGGTGATGACAGTCACGCCTATGTAGAGATGCATACCACCTTTAAGAATATTTCTGAAAATGATTTTAAATTCACATGGATTAATATTACCGATACCTTGGCCCTGCCCAAGGATTGGGAGCTGACCGGAGTATGCGACAATATACTTTGCCGCTCAGAACGTGGGGAATGGTTCTACGGTAAACCGGAAAGTACTGAAACCGTTAAAGCCGGAACTAGTTTCCCCATGATTGTACATATCTACGCACCTTCAGATGGTGAAGATGGCACTGGCATCTTTAAATTACAATTAAAAACATTAGACCAAACAGATACCGCTGTATATTTCCTGACCAAAGTGAAAGGAACAGGTGTAAAAGCTATTGCTGTCAGTGATAAGCGTGTAAATCTATACCCTAATCCTGCAACAACTTATATGCAGGTTTATGTCAACAAGGGTTTGAACGCAAAACAGGTAAACATTGTCAATATTGTAGGCCGCCAGGAGTTGAGCCAGGAAATAGCACAGGGTACAGAAGTTACCCAGGTGAATACGGCTGCTTTGGCACCGGGAATGTATATGCTGAACCTGACCGATGCTCAGGGTAAGATGATTACCAGCAGGAAATTCGTAAAACAATAAGTCAATACATATTTTTTCAGCGCCCCGGCAATAGCCGGGGCGCTGTTTTTTATTGCCTACATTTGTAACGGATTAGCCAACTTTCAAACAACCTCATTTTCGCGTAAGGGACAGCGCCATATGAAAAAATTCGTTCAGATAACTTTTTCCAGCTTTAAAATTGCGCTACAGGAGCTAATGGCTAACAAACTGCGGACTTTTTTATCCCTTTTAGGCGTTACCATTGGCATATTCTGCATTGTTGCTGTTTTTACCGTGCTCGATAGCCTGGAAAAAAACATCCGGAACAGCGTAGCCGCTCTGGGCGACGATGTCCTCTACATCACCAAATGGCCCTGGATGGATGAAGGCGGAACTTATAAATGGTGGGAATACTGGCGCAGACCGGTTATGAAAATGGCCGACCTGAAAGCCGTAAACCAGAAAAGCCAGACTTTACGATACGCCTGCTTGAGTTACTCTGAAAATAACGTTACCCTGCAACAGGGCAAATACGGGCTGGACGGCATAACATTATATGCGGTAACAGAGCATTTTGAGAAAATGCAGGATTTCGACCTGGCCTATGGCAGATACTTTAACCCGATGGAGCTTTCCGGTGGTAACAACTACATCGTACTGGGCGAGGAAGTAAGCGCTGAACTGTTTCCGGGCATTCTGAATCCCACCGGAAGGTCCGTAACACTCTTTGGACGGAAATTCCAGGTTATTGGTTGCCTGCGCAAAGCGGGAAACAATATAGCGGGCTTCAATTTTGATAAAAGTATTATGTTACCCTTCCCGGCTATAGCAGCAATGAAGGACCCAGCTGCCCCCGGCGCCAACACACAGTTAATGGTAAAGGCACGGTACGGCATTCACCCCGATGATTTTGCCTTGGAAATAGAAGGCATACTACGCGCCGAAAGGAAACTGGCGCCGGGAGATAAAAACAATTTTTCGGTCAATAAACTGAGCCAGATAACCGAAAGGTTAAATGAAATGTTTGCCATGATCGATCTGACCGGCATGGTCATTGCTTTCTTTTCCTTGCTGGTGGGCGGCTTTGGGGTTGCAAACATCATGTTCGTTTCTGTAAAAGAGCGGACTAAAATAATAGGTTTGAAAAAGGCGCTCGGCGCCCGTAAATCCGTAATATTGACCGAATTTCTGACAGAAGCAATAACTTTGTGCCTGATCGGCGGCTTATTAGGCATATTAACCGTTTTCCTTTTAAGTTGGATCATATCGGCAACAACAGATTTTTCGATATTCCTGTCCGCTAAAAACTTTGTCATCGGTACCGGAATTTCTGCAATTGTTGGCATCCTGGCAGGCTATATACCGGCACGGACAGCGTCGAAACTAGACCCGGTAGTGGCTATCCGATCCAACTAAAGACCTGTATAAAGAGTTAAAATTTAATGATCAACAAAACAATTGCAATGAACATAGTTCCTATTCTGACAGAAACCCAGATTGAACAGAAGATAAAACGAATGGCTTATGAAATTTGGGAACGCAATAGTGAAGAAAAAGAAGTAACCCTGATCGGCATAGAACCCGGCGGTTCAGTGGTGGCCCAGAACCTGGCGACCGTGTTAAAAAAAATAAGTCCACTGAAAATCAAACTCACTAACCTGGCCATCAACAAAACAAATCCGCTGCAAGGAATTATGGGGCTTGCCGATATTAAGGTAGACCAGAAAGTAGCTATACTGGTCGATGATGTCGCCAATTCGGGAAAAACCCTTCTTTATGCCATTAAGCCCTTACTGGATCATAGCCCGAAAAAAATCCAGATTGCCGTCCTCGTAGACCGGAAACATAAAAATTTCCCGGTAACCCCCGATATTATAGGACATTCGGTTTCAACCACCCTGCAAGAACATATTATGGTTACCTATACCGACACCAGGCTTACCGGCGCGCACCTGGAATAGGCTATTAAACTTTCAGACATAGTAGTTGTCCAAAACATCATAAAAAAGCAATATAATATGAAACGGATATTATTAGCAGGCAGCGCCCTTTTTATTGCATTGACAGTGGTATGGGCACAGGATCAAAAAGTTACCCCTACCGATAAACCGCAAAGGAACGTAGCAGTGCAAACGGTAGATGCTCCCGTCTCCGGCCGGGATATAGCGCAAATCAGGACGCAAAGAATGCACCGCATCGTTCAGCTTACGGAAACCCAGCAAAAATCGGTATATGCCGTATACGCTCAGGTTGCCCGCGACAGGGCGGCAAAGGATGCCGACATTCGCCAAAAAATTGATGGCATATTAACGCCGGATCAGAAACAAAAACTGGATATTTATGAAAAAGAAAATGCGCGCAAAATGACCGAACGCAGGCAACCGAATGGAGATGTACAGAAATCGGCACCTGGAAAAGTGAATAACCATAAATAATTCAACTTATAGTATAGCCTTGCTAATCAGAACAGATGGTCAAGGTTATATTTATGTAAGTATAATAGCCAAAATAACTTCCTCGCGTACCGTCATGCCGACCAGCGTGGAGGCATCTCCCAGGCTTGTAAAAGTGGAAGTTATTTTGACACAGTTACTAAATCAGCGGCCTGAGGTCGCTATATCTTTCTGATCAATTTTTATCTGCTAAACACATAAACTTGGATTTACTGGATACTACACTATTAATTGTAGCGGGAGGTAAAGGCCTTAGAATGGGCACAGCCATACCCAAACAGTTCTTACCTCTTAAGGGTAAACCTGTAGTCTACTATGCCATCAAGGCCTTTTTGGATGCACTCCCTGGCATTAAAATTATCCTGGTACTACCTGAAGAGCACATTAGTTACGCTCAATTCATTGTACAAGCGCTGAACAACGAAACCGATCTGACTATCGTAGCCGGGGGAGCCACACGTTTCCATAGCGTACAAAACGGACTCAAAATAGTGGCGCCTGATGAAATCGTCTTTATTCATGATGGTGTACGCCCCTTTGTGAATAAAGAGCTGATTGACAGGTGTTATCAGAAAGCTATGCAGGAGGGGAATGCTATTCCGGCTGTTCCGGTTACCGATAGTGTGCGGCAATGGGATGGCAGCCGGTATGTATCTGTGGATCGGTCTTTATTACGATCCGTTCAAACCCCCCAAACATTCCGCTCTTCTCTAATTAAAGAAGCCTATCAACAGAACTATAACGAATTATTCACCGACGAAGCTACTGTTGCCGAGGCCTGGGGTATGAACATCCACCTGGTAGAAGGGCTAAAGGAAAATATCAAGATCACTAGCCCCGAAGATTTAGATTTTGCCGAAGCCAGAATGAATAAGCAGTAAGAGAAGCATATTGCTATATAGACTAAATGATATGAGGATGCTGAATATATTGAAAAAGAATTGCCTTCTATTGCCGCTGGCCGCTATTATATCCAATTGGTCTATTGCCCCCGTACAGGCCCAGAAGATAGACTCTTTTACCTATTTTACGCCCATAGTAATAGATGAAGTTGTGATCAGAGCATCAGAAAATGGATTTAATATTAAAGATTTTATACAGCGCATAAAAGAAGACACTACATTCTATAAAGCATTTAAAAGCATGCGCCTGGAAACCTACAATGCGGAAAACGATATTAAAATATTTGAACGCAAATCAAAAAAAGTAAAGGCGTCGCTAACCAGCGAAACCAAGCAAGTGTACCGTGACGGCTGCAGGACGATGAATGTACTGGAAGAAAAGGTGACTGGCGATTTTTACAACCGGAAAAAAGAATACAATTACTATACTGCCGAGCTTTACGCCTCCCTCTTTTTTACTAAAGGAAAGGTTTGTGGAGAAACAAATATCGTTAAAGAGCAGGACTTAGGATCCTCGACCAAGGGCAGCCTGGAAAAAAACAAGGCCAAACTAAAACAATTAATGTTTAACCCTGGAAGCAGGATAACCGGAATACCGCTTATGGGCAACAGGACAGCCCTTTTTGATCCCGATATAGCCCGGATGTATAATTTCCGGCTGAGTATGGAGCAAAAGAATGGAGAGGAATGCTATGTTTTTGATGCTGCGCCAAAACCAGAATACCGCAGCGATGTGGTGTACAAAGAATTTAAGACCTGGTTTCGCACTTCCGATTATGCCATCATTGCACGGGACTATGCGCTCGCTTACCAGACTATCGCCTACGACTTTGATGTTTCTATACATGTAGACCTGATGCCTCATAAAGGCGTATTACTGCCTACGTACATTAGCTATAGGGGTAATTGGTATGCCTTTTCCAAAGGCCGGGAAATTGTTAGTTTTACAGCAAAGTTTGACTATTAAGGATCTTTATAAAAATATAGCTTTGGCGCACCAATCTGTTATTATCACCATCGGCGACGAGCTGCTGATAGGTCAGACCATCGACACCAACTCTGCCTGGATAGCCCAGAAATTGAATGCGGAGGGTATAAATGTCTTGCAAAGAATTGCTATCGGAGATGAAACTGATGCTATAAAGGAAGCATTGGATGATGCACTAACCAGAGCAAAGATCATTTTCCTTACGGGTGGCTTGGGCCCCACCGCTGATGATGTAACCAAACCAACATTAGCCGCCTACTTTAACAGTCCCTTGCTGACTAACGAAAAAGTACGGGAGCATATTAAAGGCCTCTTTCAACAACGCAACCGTCCTATCCTGGAAGGTAATTTAAAGCAGGCTGATGTTCCGGAAAATTGTACCGTTTTATTTAACATGATGGGAACAGCTCCGGGTATGTGGTTCGAATGGAAAGATTGTGTGATCATTGCGTTGCCCGGTGTACCGTTCGAAA
Source organism: Taibaiella helva (assembly GCA_040392235.1). Taxonomy (GTDB): domain Bacteria; phylum Bacteroidota; class Bacteroidia; order Chitinophagales; family Chitinophagaceae; genus Taibaiella; species Taibaiella helvus_A. The sequence continues at coordinate 9,128 of JBEBWN010000064.1, forward strand.
TGAGATCGATAATGGAGCAGGAGGTAATGCCACGGCTTCGCAAACGCTTCCGAGATGCCTCTATTATACACAGTACAATGGTTTGCCTCGGCTTGGGCGAAAGCGTTATTGCCGAACGGATTAAAGATATTGAAAGCAGTTTACCAGCACACATCCGTCTCGCATATTTGCCCGCCCAGGGTTTTGTCAAGTTACGACTCACGGGAACTGGACACGAAAATCAAGATCTTAGGGAGGAGATCTTTGCCTGGCGGGATCGCATACAGCAACGCCTGGGCTATTTCGTCGCGGCAACGGAAGATGTATTGCCGGAAGAAATTGTTGCACAGGTTTTAACCGAAAAAGGGCAAAGCCTGGGCCTCGCCGAAAGTTGCACCGGCGGCTGCATTGCTAATAAGATAACGAATATAGGCGGGAGCTCGTCCTTTTTTAAAGGGTCAGTTGTTAGTTATGCAAATGAAGTAAAAACAAATATACTCAAAGTACCCGCTACTATTTTGAATACAGTTGGTGCGGTTAGCCAAGAAACCGTTATTCAAATGGCAGAAGAAGCCCGGAAAGTGCTCAAAACAGATATCGCACTATCCATATCCGGCATACTGGGGCCTACCGGCGCCACGCCGGAAAAGCCAGTTGGTCTTGTATGGATGGCTATTACAGATGGCCAAAAGACCATAAGCAAAAAGTACCAGTTAATGTATGACCGCCTGAACAATAAAGAAATGGCGGCTAACATAGCGTTAAACCTTATCCGGCTTTACACAATAGGTGCATTAGAGTAAGCCTTCATCGGCAAAACTGAGGTATTGCTGATCGCCGATAATGATATGATCTACTAATTGTATGTCCAATACAGAGCCCGCTTGCTTTATCTTTTCCGTGACGGCCCTGTCCGAACTGCTTGGCTTCAGATTGCCTGAGGGGTGATTGTGGGCAATAATAACCTTACTGGCCATCTGCTGCAATGCTGTCTTCATTATAACACGTACATCAACCACGGTGCTGCTCAAACCACCAGAACTAACAAATTCGTAATGCAATAAGGCATTACTGGCGCTTAAGCATAGCAGGCAAAAACGCTCGTTGACCAGGTCACTCATCAGGGGAATCAAAATATCAGCAGCCGATTTACTGGAGCTCACCACTTTCCGTAAAATACCTTCACTTAACTGCCTGCGCCGGCCTAACTCCAACGCAGCCCCTAGTGTAATACTTTTAGCCAGGCCTATGCCTTTTATCTTTTGGAAATCCTTTACCGATAACTTTCCCAATTGCGAGAGGTTGTTATTACCCAAAGTCATTATTTCCCGGGCGAGATCAACTGCAGATTTCTTTCCATTGCCTCCCTGCAATAAAATAGTGATCAATTCCATATCAGACAACGCAGTATTACCCCTTTTCAACATTTTTTCCCGGGGACGGTCATCTTCTGCCCAGTATTTAATACTATCTCCTTTGGGCAATTTTGCGGTTAATTTATTACTCATGGTATATTTATATTATACAGTATCGTTTTCCCGGCAGCGCTTTTACCACCGATGCCAATTCCAGTTGTAATAATAATGCAGCCAGGCGTGTAGCGCCAAAACCGCTTTTCATACTCAGTTCGTCAATATGCATTCCTGTACTATTTTCCAATAAATGAAGCAAGGCATGCTCTTCGTCCGATAAGTGATCGAAAAGGCGTGTTTGCACAACTTGTTCCGCTGCCGGATCGTCCCAATTCATCAACGACAAAAGGTCCTGGTATCCGGTAATCAGATGCGCCATATGCGTGCGTATAAGATAATTGCAACCGCTGGATTTGAGGTCAATTGTTCGTCCGGGAAAGCTGGCAACCTCCCTGTTATAACTTGCTGCCAGCTTAGCTGTTATCATCGCCCCTCCCCTCACTTCTGTTTCTACCAGCACCGTTACATCCGACATCCCGGCCACAATTCTGTTCCGCATTGGGAAATGAAAACGGTCGGGAATAGTACCCGAAGGATGCTCTGTCAGCAAACCGCCGTGCTGAATCATTTCCCTGGCCATATTCCGGTGCTCTGCCGGGTAAATCCGGTCCAGGCCATGAGCTAATACACCTACCGTCGGCAACTGGCATTGTATCGACTTCCGGTGCGCTATACTATCTATTCCAGTAGCAAGACCGCTTACTACCATAACATTGCTATTGCGGAGACCCTCCACCAGCTCCTCCGTCAACCGGACGCCATATTCGGTGCTCCTTCTTGTTCCGACAATAGCCACCACACGCTGCGGATTCAACTCCACCTTTCCTTTAACGTACAGTAATATGGGCGCGTCAGCACATAATTTCAACCGTTCGGGATAAGCCGGATCATAAATAGGTAAAGCTTTTATTTCATTACGCCGTATAAAGGCTAGTTCATGCTCCAAACGCTCCCGGTCCAAGCCGCTTTTTAATGCATTTATCTTTTTATCGCCAAATCCGTCAACGCCATTAAGCGCCTTACGGGATGCCTGGAACACCTCCTTCGCGGACCCGAAGGTAAGTAAAAGCTGCCGGGCCAGTTTATCGCCAATGCCCTCAGCCTGTGTTAGCGCCATAGTGTATAACAACTCTTCGTCTGTGATAGCAGTCCTCTCCATAGTGTGTGAATGTAGGATTTTCAAATATAATATTTTTATCCTTATCACCCGTAAAATCCCCCTCCGGATATTGAATTTACTATTTACTTTTGAAGGATGAATAAGAAATATTTACTATTTATATTAGGCTTTTTAAATACAGCGGTAAATGCACAACAGCAGCAATATTCCATGCGCGATGCCGTACTGGGCATAAGAGGTCATCTGGCGCCGGCTAATCTGAACCAGTTAGCCTGGATACCCGGGTCAGATGATTATACACAAGTGCTAACGGCCGCCGGGCAGGAGGTTGTGCTGCGCATGAAAGTGCCGAAAATGGATGCTGATACTCTATTACACCTGAAAGATATCAATAGGCAACTCTTTGGAAAAGACTCTTTAAAAAAGATCCCGAAGATACAGTGGCTGGACCAGGGCACCGGCTATTTCGTATGGGCGAATACGGTATACACACTCCGGCAGGATAAGCAGTCCTGGCAATGCCAGACCTGGGCTACCCTACCCGGCAATGCCGACAATATTAAGGTAGAGCCGGGGCAAAAACAAATTGCCTATACCGTGGATAATAATTTGTATTTGAAAGATGCGAATGGTAATACGCATGATATCACGAACGAGAAAGATAAAAATATTCTCTGCGGCCAGGCAGTACACCGGAATGAATTCGGTATCAATGAAGGTATTTTCTTTTCTCCCGGAGGAAATGCTATTGCCTTTTACCGTATGGACCAAAGGATGGTGAACAATTATCCCGTTATCAATTGGAACGATGTACCTGCCATCAATACAGATATTAAATACCCTATGGCAGGCGGCACCTCACATGAAGTAACTCTGGGCGTTTACTCGCCGGCAACGCGCAAAACGGTATACCTGAATACCGCCGGACCTAAAGACCACTACCTCACTTCGGTGACCTGGTCGCCCGACGAAAAATCCGTTTATATTGCCCTGCTCAACCGGGAACAAAATCACATGTGGCTGAACCAATATGACGCGAAAACCGGCGCGCTCCTACGCACACTTTTCGAGGAGCAGGATGCAAAGTATGTTGAACCGCAGCATCCGCTGGTGTTTCTGCCCGGCAAGAATGACGAATTCATCTGGCGCAGCCAGCGGGATGGCTTCATGCACCTGTACCGGTACAACACAGAGGGTAAACTGCTCAATCAGGTGACCCAGGGCCAATGGCTCGTAAACGATATTGCAGGTATCAATAAAGAAAAGAAACAACTGATTATAACCGCTTCAAAGGAATCGCCGCTGGAAAAGCATATCTATGCCGTGCAGTGGGAAAATGGCAGTATCAAAAGGATAGACCAGGCGCCCGGAACACATACACCCTGGGTAAATGCAGCAGGCAGTTATCTTATAGATCATTACCAGGATAAGAATATGCCCCGGAATATCGATTTGCTGGCAGTAAACAAACCATGGCAAAAAAATCTCCTGTCTGCAACTAACCCCTTGAGCGGATATAACCAGCCAAAGATCGAAACAGTAACCCTGCTGGCAGACGACGGAACTTCCCTATACGGTAAACTGATCTACCCCATCGGCTTTGATTCTGCTAAAAAATACCCTGTAATCGTTTATCTCTATAATGGCCCCCATGTGCAGTTAGTAACAAATAGCTTCCCCCCAAGTGGCAATTTATGGTACGACTATCTGGCACAAAACGGATATGTTGTCTTTACTATGGACGGGCGCGGTAGTAGTAACCGCGGATTGAAGTTTGAGCAAGCTACCTTCAGGCAGTTAGGCAATATCGAAATGCAGGATCAGCTCAAGGGTGTTGCATACCTCAAGTCACTTCCCTTTGTGAACCCTGAAAAAATGGGGGTACATGGTTGGAGTTTTGGTGGATTTATGACCACATCGTTAATGACCCGGCATCCGGACGTATTTAAAGTAGGCGTCGCCGGTGGTCCGGTAATCGACTGGAGTATGTACGAGGTGATGTATACCGAACGCTATATGGATACCCCAAAGGAGAATCCGGCAGGTTATGCAGAAAATAACCTGCTTACCAAGGCAAAGAATCTTAAAGGCAAACTCTTGATGATACATGGAGCACAGGATGATGTTGTGGTATGGCAACATTCTGTAAAATTCGTCAAAGCCTGCGTAGACGATAATATACAACTCGACTATTTTGTGTATCCCGGCCATCCCCACAATGTGACGGGCAAAGACAGGGTGCATTTAATGCAAAAAGTTACCGACTATTTCGACCTGTATTTAAAGTAAATAACGTAAATAGGGTACAGCTGTAAATCGCCGCCCCTGTGGCATTAAGAAAAGCGTACCTTTGTGACTTATCGCTCATTGAATACTTACTATGAATATTAAGAAAATTCTGACTGATCTGCATATCGAAAAAATAAATCCCGGCGCATCAACCGGTTTGAAATGGATTAAAGGATCATCTGCTACAATCAATTCCTTTTCTCCTGTTGACGGTAAGCTTATTGCTTCAACCGAACAGGCATCTGAAAAGACTTTTCATAAAGTAATGGAAAAGGCTGAAGCCGCCTTCTCCGAATGGCGCACCTGGCCCGCCCCCAA
>JBEBWN010000065.1:0-14214 GCA_040392235.1 Taibaiella helva
GTTGCACCGGATAACTTTTATACCGCTTTAACTGTGGCAATCAGCATCCCTACCATATCCGATAGCTCCTGGTAAACATTATTTATGAGTACTTTGTTTATGTCCTTCCAGAAATATCGCCTATAAGATATATACTTCATAACAGAGTTTATGTGGCTACACAAACCACAAATTTGATTCTGCTTTTTCAGGCATTTGGCATATACCGCGCTTACCTACAGGGCTTTTTCATAGAGCCGGTATATTTTATATACCTGGCCATGCATATGTTCAATAGCTTTATTCATCAGGTCATTATGTTCCAGTATCCAGGAAGCTTCAGCCATCTTCATTCCTTTTTCCAGCCCCTTCTTCATTATCCCGGCGTAAAAACAGGCTTCAATACCCATTTTTCGATAGGGTTCTAAAACGCCCAGGGCCAGTATACGCATGGCGTCGATCTTTTTCCTGCCGAATAAGAAAGTAAAAATACCTGCTGGCAATAATCGACCTCTTTTAATACGCTTTAACACCTGGTTGATATCCGGCAAGCATAATGCCACACCAACAACTTCGCCATTATGCTCGGCCATGAGACAGAAATCGGCATCGGCCACCAGTTTCATATCTTTTCCCATGAATTTGAATTCTTCGGCCGTTAGCGGTACAAAGCCCATGTTCTTATCCCAGGCTTCGTTATACACCTTTCCAAAGCTATTCAGATCTTTCTGGAAATTCTTTTTCAGATCTATCTTACGGATCGTTATACCTTTATTACCCAAACGGGACATCAGGGCATCGTATAGCTTTACCGGTTTGTCGCCCAGGTCAGAAGCATATAAAGCATGCGCCCATAAATCTACTTTTTTCCGTAGTCCCCAGTCTTCCAATAGGCCTGCGTAATAGGCTTTATTGTAGGGCATCTGTACCATTGGCGGGCTGTCGAAACCCTTCACCAACAGGCCGCAAGGTTCGTTGGTTGAAGGATTTACCGGCCCGATTATGGAAGTAACGCCCTGCTTTTTGAGCCAAGTCTCCGCAGCCTGCAGAAGGATATTGGCCACATCCTGGTCATCCACACAATCAAAAAAACCAAAAAAACCTTCATTCACCTGGTTAAAGGTGTTATGGTTTCCATTTAGAATAGCGGCAATCCGGCCGGCAAGTTGCCGGTCTTTGTAGATCAGGAATAACTGCATACGACCGTGCTGGTAAAAAGGATGTTTCCCGGGAGAAAGCAAATCCCTCTGTGCCATATACAGCTCCGGCACATAATTGTCATCATCTTTATAGAGCTTGTGCGGGAAATCTATAAAAGTTTTCAGGTCGTTACCGGCTTGCCGTATAGGAACGATTTCTATCATTTGGACTGTGTATAATAAATTAATTTGCGATTTCAGGCTGGGTTATGCATTAAGTAGACAGGCGGCAATTATGCCCATAAAAAAGCGCTGACGATCGGATCACCAGCGCTTTTTTCAATATCATTTTATTAAACTTTTTCTTTAACAGTAGCAATACCCAGCTCTTTACTGAGTTTAGTGAGTTTGCCTATTGCTTCTTCGATCTGAGAAAAGGTATGGGTAGCCATCAGGGAGAAGCGGATAAGCGTACTATCGGGTGGTACCGCAGGCGATACAACAGGGTTTACAAATACGCCCTGTTCCTGCAAACCGCAAGTCAGGTTAAATGTTTTGATGTTATCTCTTACATATATTGGTATGATGGGTGTTTCCGTAGGTCCCAGATCAAATCCTTCTTCCAGCAATAATTTTGTGGCATAACGTGTATTGGCCCAAAGTTGTTCGATTCTTTCCGGCTCGGCCTCTATAATGTCCAACGCTGCCAATACACTGGCAGCTGAAGCCGGCGTCATGCTGGCGCTGAAAATAAGAGAACGGGCATGATGTTTCAGGAATTCAATAACCGAACTATCAGCGGCCAAAAATCCGCCCAAAGAAGCCAGTGACTTACTAAATGTACCCGAAATAATATCTACTTTATCTGTCAAACCGAAATGCGATGCTGTACCGGCTCCTTTGTTACCGATTACGCCAAAGCTATGAGCGTCATCCAGCATAATGCTGGCGCCAAACTGATCCGCAATCTCCACCAATTCCGGTAGTTTAACAATATCGCCTTCCATGCTGAATATGCCGTCTACAACAATCAACTTTACGGCATCTTCCGGCAACTGGCTTAATTTTTTGCGGAGGTCGCCCATATCGTTGTGGGCATATTTAATTACCTTCGAAAATGACAGGCGGCTACCGTCTATGATAGAAGCATGATCATATTCATCCAGGATAAGATAGTCATTACGCCCGGTAAGACACGATAAAGCGCCCAGGTTTACCTGGAAACCAGTGCTGAAAATAACGGCAGCCTCTTTTCCAACATATGCCGCCAAGCGGGCTTCCAGGTGCTCATGAATATCCAGTGTTCCATTTAAAAACCGGGAACCGGCGCAGCCTGTACCATATTTCTTTGTGGCCTCAATTGCAGCCTCTGTGATCTTCGGGTGGTTGGTTAAACCCAAATAAGAGTTAGATCCAAACATTAAAACTCTTTTCCCATTGATATACACTTCTGTATCCTGACCCGATGAAATAGGTCTGAAGTAAGGATAAATACCCTGCTCTCTTGCTTGTGCCGGAGCGGTATACTTTGCTGCTTTCTGTTGTAACCGTTTCTGCATGTATGGCCAATTGAAGGTGCTAAATTAATATAAATTTAATTTAGTGCTACCTTTTTGTTTATTTGATTAAATAATTGCATATACAAATGCAGGTGAATAGCCTCTTTAAACTTTTACAGGTTTACCATTTCCCTATTAATAGCTTACGTTCTTCCGCCTGGCAATCTCCTGCAATTTATTTTGCTTCCAGCTCCATTCCCCGTAAATACCCATGTTATAAGGGATAAACATATAGGAATGAGTATAAAATTAACTGCAAAATTAAATTAAACAGTTGTTTAAGCTGATGATTCTGTTACACAATTTTCCTAACAAAAAGTTAATAAGACAAAAAAGTGTGCTTCCTTCTGTCCAATAACTGTTTCTATATTAATCATTTAATAATCTCGTGCTTCTCTCTCCTTTTTTGAGCGCCTGCCGTTTTTTATTGTTAAGACGGGCTTCTTTGGCATAGCCGGGCAGCTTTGTCTTATGCCGCTTCCTGGGTGTTTGCAGGGCTAAGCGGATCATTTCTGTCATTTTCGTAATCACAATTTCCTTATTAGCCATTTGCGAACGCTGCTCGCTTGAGCGGACACGCAAAAAACCCTCTGCGTTGATCCTATGCGCTAACCGCAGCTGGATCATTTGCTTCTGTTCGTTGGTAAAATATAATGATTCCACAACCTGCCAAATGCCCTCCACCATCGATTCGACTTTGTTGACATTCTGCCCCCCTTTGCCACCCGACCGGGCTGTCCGGAAATGGACCTCTTTTATAAAATCCTGGTTCATCCTATTCATCACTACTCCTTATATATAATGCGAAAGCTACCTGTTTAGGTAGCCTTGCACTTTGTATTCCTGTTATAGGTATTAAAAAGAGTTCTCTTATTTTAACTGCTTACAAACACGAAAATAATAATTAATATTAAACATACAAAATTTTCGGGCCCGGCTAACATGGGTTAAAGCAACAATGTATCGATAACCGGTTAATACACGTTATCACAACGGCAAAATTGTTGACCTGGCTCTAAACCTGATCCCTAATGCAATACACATTAAGCCTTCATAGCCTTGGCATATTTCACCCGGTCATTCTCATCCAGCAATATTTTCCTTAAGCGGATGCTTTGGGGCGTTACTTCAATACATTCATCGGGCTGTATATATTCCATACATTCTTCCAGGCTCATCAATATTTTGGGAGCAATACTGGCAGCACCATCCGACCCACTAGCCCTCATATTGGTCAGTTTCTTTCCTTCCACTACATTCACCACCAGATCGCCAGGCTTAATGTGTTCGGCCACAATTTGTCCGGCATATACTTCCTCACCCGGATCAATAAAGAAAGAGCCTCTGTCCTGCAATTTGTCCAGCGAGTAGGCTGTTGCCTGTCCCGACTGTTTTGCAATTAATACCCCGTTGTTCCGACCGGGTATTTGTCCCTTCCAGGGTTTGTATTCGCTAAAGCGATGAGCCATAACGGCTTCGCCACCAGTAGCTGTTAATACCTGTGAACGCAGGCCTATTAATCCGCGGGAAGGAATATCAAACTCAAGGTGTTGCATTTCGCCTTTGGATTCCATAACCAGCATCTCTCCTTTCCGTTGTGTCACCAGGTCAATCACTTTTCCACTCACTTCGCCCGGCACATCCACTACCAGCATTTCATAAGGCTCGCACTTCTGCCCGTCAATGTCCCGTACAATTACCTGCGGTTGTCCTACGGTTAACTCATATCCTTCGCGGCGCATTGTTTCTACTAATACCGACAAATGCAGAATTCCCCTACCATATACCAGGAATTTATCAGCATCGTCCGTATCCTGAACCCGCAATGCCAGGTTCTTTTCCAATTCTTTTGTAAGACGGTCCCTTAAATTGCGACTGGTTACAAACTTACCCTCTCGTCCGAAGAAAGGAGAATTGTTAATGCTGAATTGCATATTCATGGTAGGTTCATCAATGGCAATGCTGGGCAGTGCCTCAGGCTGGTCGAAATCAGCAATAGTTTCGCCGATCTGGAAACCTTCGATGCCCACTACGGCACAAATATCGCCGGCTTCTACTTCTGATACCTTTTTCTTGCCCATGCCCTCAAAGGTGTACAGTTCTTTTACTTTGCCCCGTACCATAGAACCATCCAGGCGGCATAGCTGGATATTCTGACCTTCTTTAATAGAACCCCGGGCTACCCTTCCGATAGCGATCCGTCCAAGGAAAGAAGAGTAATCCAGCGAAGTGATCTGCATTTGCAGAGGTCCCTGACTCACCTTAGGTTCCGGTACTTTTTCCAATATAGTATCTAAAACGGCATTAATATTTTCTGTAGGTGTCAGGCTGGTGTTAAACCATCCTTGTTTGGATGATCCGTATAAGGTAGGAAAGTCCAATTGTTCTTCGGTAGCGTCCAGCTGGAAAAACAGATCAAAAACTTTATCATGTACTTCATCCGGGCGGCAGTTCTCTTTATCTACTTTATTGATCACCACAATAGGCTTCAGCCCCAGGTTTAAAGCCTTTTGTAATACAAAGCGGGTTTGCGGCATCGGCCCTTCAAAAGCATCTACCAGCAATACCACCCCATCTGCCATTTTCAACACACGCTCTACCTCACCGCCAAAGTCGGCGTGGCCCGGAGTATCAATAACGTTAATTTTCACCCCCTGGTAAGTAACGGAAATATTCTTACTTAAGATGGTAATTCCCCGTTCCCGTTCCAGATCGTTGTTATCCATAATAAGCTCTCCCGTTTCTTTATTATCCCGGAATACGGAGGTAGCATGGATAATTTTATCTACCAGGGTGGTTTTTCCATGATCGACGTGCGCGATGATGGCAATGTTGCGAATGTTCATAAAAAAGCAAAATAAAGCAGAATAAAAAGACCTGGCAATAGCCCAGTATTAAGTTATCCTTTTCTCTGTATAGTTTTTTCTAAAAAGGCTGCAAAGGTAGAGAAAAAAGATTGAAATAAAAATAAATACCATTTGAAGCTTAAGACAGCAGATTTTTGCTTATTAAATACACCCCGGAAAAATTTCCGGACGCTTTCCTTCGGTAAGGGCGACCCGACTTTAACACCAACGGTCAAGATTTCATTTTCTGCAATACCTTTGTGGCATGCTTGCAACACCTGAAACGATAAAGCAATACGCTACAGATACAATTGAAAAGGAAATAACCGCCTTGCAACAAATGACGCGGTTTATTGATGCGGATTTCGTTCATGCCATATTACTGATGCATGAAAGTACGGGCAGAATAGTGATCACTGGTATCGGTAAAAGCGCATTGATTGCACAAAAAATAGTGGCTACCATGAACTCGACCGGAACACCGGCCCTTTTTATGCACGCTGCCGATGCTATCCACGGCGACCTGGGCATGATACAACAGGATGATGTAGTGATCATTATTTCTAAAAGCGGCGAAAGTCCCGAAATCAAAGCCTTATTGCCCTTTGTGAAAAATTTCGGCAATAAAACGATTGCCCTCTGTGGTAACGAAAAAAGCTATCTCGCTACTCATGCAGATTATTTTATAGACACGACGGTAGACGCCGAAGCTTGCCCCAATAACCTGGCCCCCACTACCAGCACCACTGCCCAATTGGTTATGGGTGATGCTATTGCCGTCAGCCTCCTGCAACTGAAGGGATTCAGCGACAAGGATTTTGCCCGCTTCCATCCCGGCGGCGCTCTAGGTAAACGCCTGTATCTGAGGGTAGAAGATCTTAGCAACCGCAATGCAAGGCCCCAGGTAGATGCAGAAGCATCCTTAAAGGAAATTATTATAGAAATTTCAGGTAAAATGCTGGGCGCAACCGCCGTATTGGATGGCAATACGCTTCTGGGTGTTATTACTGATGGTGATTTGAGACGTATGCTGGAAACTAAAAATGACCTGGCTGAGATCAGGGCCCGTGATATCTGTACTCTTCTACCTAAAAGCATAGCCAGCAGCGAATTAGCCGTACAGGCCCTGGAAATTATGCGCAATCATGATATTACCCAACTGATCGTTACGGAACAGGGGCAGTACGCCGGGATGATTCATTTGCATGACCTCGTTAAAGAAGGCCTGATCTGATCGGATCGGGCCGTATAATATATTACTCTGTTCCGAATCCGTATTTTTATCACTGGCAAATAATTATCCTCATCCAGCAAACTGAAAACATATTAGATACTCCTATAGAATTTCTGAAAGGTGTCGGTCCGGTCAGGGGCGAGCTCCTGCGCAAAGAGTTGCATATTCATAAATTTGAAGATCTGTTGCAACATTTTCCGCTTCGCCACCTCGACTCCCAAAGAGTGCAAAGCATCAGTGCTCTATCGGCAGGACAGGAGTATGTACAGCTCCAGGGATTCATCACCAATCTGAGCGAAGAGGGACAAGGCTTCCGCAAGCGGCTGACTGCCACCTTATATGACCAAACAGGCCGGCTGGAGTTAATATGGTTCCAGGGTATCCACTATGTAAAGAAAAATATAGAGGCCAATACCCTATACAGCGTATTCGGAAAACTGGGTTTCTATAATGGCCTTCCCACCATTTCGCACCCGGAAATAGAGATTTTTCAACAGTCTGCCGGGGTAGCCGGCGCAATGATACCCCTGTATTCTACCACAGAAAAGCTCAAAGCCAAAGGGCTTAACAACCGGTCCTTCGCCAAGATCATGCAGGCACTTTGGGAAAAATTAACCCCAAAGGAAATACCAGAAATACTGCCCCAAGGTCTACTGACTACTTATAACCTAATGGGCCGCTACGAAGCTTACCGGAATATACATTTTCCTCAGAATGAAGCTGCGAAAACCCATGCAGAACGCAGATTGAAATGGGAGGAACTATTTATTGCACAGTTGCGCATTGCACGGCTTAAACTTAATCATCAACAACAGGAGGGATATGCCTTTTCCAAAGTCGGTCAATATTTTCACGATTTTTTCCAACATCACCTGCCTTTCGCGCTCACAGGGGCGCAAAAAAGGGTGTTACGCGAAGTAAGACAGGATAGCTATTCCGGCATGCAAATGAACCGGCTGATACAAGGCGATGTAGGCAGTGGCAAAACTATTGTGGCCCTGATGAGCATCTTGCTGGCTATTGATAATGGCTTCCAGGCCAGTTTGATGGCGCCTACAGAAATCCTGGCGCAACAACACTACAAAGGTATCCGTGAGCTTCTGGACCCACTACAGATACCCCTAGCCCTGCTGACCGGATCAGTAAAAGGGAAGGAACGAAAGCAGATATTAGCCGGCCTGGCGCAAGGCACTCTACCCATCATTATCGGTACACATGCCCTGGTAGAAGACACGGTGCAATTTGCCAACCTGGGCCTTGCCGTTATTGATGAACAGCATCGTTTTGGTGTAACACAAAGGGCCAAATTGTGGCAAAAGAATGAGCGGCCGCCGCATGTCCTGGTTATGACGGCAACGCCTATTCCCAGAACGCTGGCCATGACCGTGTATGGCGACCTGGAGGTATCGGTTATCGACGAGCTGCCTCCGGGAAGGAAGCCGATCGAAACCGTGCACAGAAGCGAGCGCTTCCGCCCCAGGGTAATGCAATTTCTGAAAAGCGAAATAGAGAAAGGCCGGCAGATTTATATCGTGTATCCACTGATCGAAGAATCAGAAAAGATGGATTACGAAAGCCTGAAAGCCGGGTATGAACAGGTAAAAGCATGGTTTCCCGACCCACAATACCGGGTTGCCATGGTGCACGGCAAACAACCCATGGACGAGCGGCAAATGAATATGGAACGTTTTGTATCCGGCCACGCCCATATACTGGTTGCCACTACAGTGATCGAGGTAGGTGTCAATGTGCCCAATGCATCTGTAATGGTTATAGAAAGCGCCGAGCGCTTTGGCTTATCGCAATTGCATCAACTACGGGGACGTGTTGGCAGGGGCAGCGAAAAAAGCTATTGCATATTGCTAACCGGCAACGAGATTTCGAAAGAAAGCCGGCAGCGTATGCATATTATGGTACAGACCAATGATGGCTTCCTGATTGCAGAAGAGGACCTGAAAATGCGCGGCCCGGGCGATATATACGGTACACGGCAAAGCGGCGCTATGGACTTTAAAATAGCCGATATCGTACACGACATGGATCTCATGGAAGAAACAAGAGAGGCTGCCCAAATCATCCTGGCCAATGACCCCTACCTGGAAAGCCCCGCACACCTGCTTTTGCGTCGGAGTATACACAAAAGCAGAAGCAAACAGGTACAGCAATGGAGTAAGATCAGCTAAGGGCTACTCGTCCTGTAAGCCGCAAACATTTCTATGCTGAATATCCGGTATATTGCAACAGGCATTTACTTGTGGGTCATCACAGACCCTGAAGAAAACCTCCTGTATAGCAATAAAATAGTAAAGCAATAGTTGCAGAAATTAACCGGGAATTTTTCCCTCATCGGTTATAATAATCGCAAAAGCGGCTACCCTCAAAAGGTCAGCCGCTTTTTGCAATTATTATATGTTGTGATAGTCCGTTTTTCTTGCGATAACACCTTTATCCGGTGTACCTTGCATTATAAATACCCCTACCGGACTGGCTTTTTGCCTGCTCATGCCTCTTGGAAACAATTTCTTTCCAGGTATTATTACCGCAATACCCGCGGGGGTACTTCCAAAATAGCACTTGTTATTGTAGAGGAGGCGCCCACATCGAACTGAAGATCCTCGGAACGTGAAATAACCGGGCACTCTCCTGATCCATCTACATTTTTAATCTTATAAGAGCACTTTATTTTATTACTCTGCCGGTTAAGGAAATAAATATCAGAATTATCAAACCTTACATATACGCTGTCACCGTATTTATACGACACCTTTAATTCCAGCATAGTATCTTTCAGCAGTAAACTCTTTCTTTTCCCACTATCGCTTAAATAAACAAGAGAAACGGGCATCGTGGAGTCAACAGGAGAGTAATCCAATTTGTACCAGAGTTCGTAACGGCAATCGGGATATTCGTCCTTATCTTTTTTGGACTCTTTTTTACAAGCTACAAACAGGAACATGGCCCCGATAAGAAAGTAATAAATTCTGCTCATTGTGTCTTTAAAGATGATTTTAGATTAATCGAAGCTGCCAAATTATTTCCTCGCTGGCTGATCCCGTCATGGCCGGGCATGCAATATAAAAAAAATAATCCAACTCTACGACTAATCCACAGCGCGGCACATTTGCCCCCACTATAGATATTACCTTTTACGCATGCAAACATACCATTTAACACCCTAAAAATAACACAAAACTATCGAATCAGCGTTACATTACCCCTGTATCGTTCCCTTTGTCCATCTTCTGCCAACAGGTCAATTACATAAATGTATACACCGGCGGGCACTTCGCGGTCATTAAACCGGCCATCCCACCCCTGACCGGACAAACGGTCGCTTTTAAATGCAAGTTGTCCCCAGCGGTCAAATATTTGTATGCCGTTCACTTCCGAACCAGTCCGGCCAAAAGGACGGGGATAGAAATAATCGTTAATACCATCACCATTAGGTGTAAATACATTGGGTACAGGCGCCTGACAATCGCCAATAACCCTGACCTGTTCTTCCCCCGTACAGCCATAAACATCGGTAATGCGTAAACTGTATATGCCGGGTTGTGTTATAACCAATTCCGATCCCATGTAGCCAGTATTCCAACGGTACAGATATCCCTCGTCATCCGTATTTCTATTACGAAGTGCTATAGGAGCTTCACCTAAACAAATCACCGAATCCTGCCCTATATCGACCCGGGGTAGCGCCTGCACAATAACCGTATCAGTAAATACCTTGTCAGGGCATGCCCTGGATTTACCGGTAAGGACTATTGGAAAAATGCCCGCCCGGTCGTATGCATGTTCCACTTCCCAGCTGCTCGTGTATAAACTATTACCATCACCCAACTGCCAGTAAAAAGAGACAAATTCCGAGGAGGTGCTTCTTACCGCAAGATCTAACGATGTTCCCAGGCAAAGATGGGGCTCATTAATTTGGAAGTAAAGCTCGTTGGCCGGAGCATCTACAATAACAGTTCTGTGTGCAGTATCAAAACAATATCCGTTTGTTCCCACAAGGTTTATCCGGAACAGTCCGGCTATGGCATAATCATGTACCGGGCTAAAGGTTGTATCCGTAAAGCCGTCGCTGAAATTCCAGAGGAAGGAAGTAAAGTAAGCAGGCGATCCATTCTGCACCTGTACGGTTTGCCGGACACATAGTATCGAATCGGCAAGCGTAAAATGTACTTTGTAATTATCCCGGAATATATCAAAGTATAAAACAGTATCACATCCTGCACGCGTACGTATGGTTACGTTGTATCGCCCGTAGCCAGCGTTTTCCAAAGCATCTGACCGGGACAATGTATCGGCACTGCCCTCTTTCTGCCAAAGAAAGGAATAATGTAGCATTTCTGTGCTGTCTTTACCGGCAACCCAAGCGCGGCCATTTTGTCCATCATTGCAGCTATTACGCGTCTGTATTAAAGGCAAAGACACCCCGACCACTACATTAAAGGTGTCAATACGATAGGTGCAGGGAAATGAATTATAGTAACCCACCCAGTATTTACCGGAGGTATGCACGTTAATACCTGTCGAAGTATCGCCAGTGTTCCATCTGTATCCCCTTCCTGAAGTATCCGTCGCGATTACTCTTGTGGCATCCTCAAAACAATATGCAGAATGGCCAACCACAGTGTGTATAGTATCCGCTACAGGCACCGCTTTCATAATCGTGTTGTGGAAACCGGCAGATGCATTAGTCCCTGTATCCAGGACAATTCCGCTCTCATCTACTGCACAAGATGCGCCCAGAAGATTAGGGTAATGTATAACGCCCATCCGGGAAATATAGTTTCCATTAAAGTAAAGCTTACCGTCCGGGCCAAGCTGCAACTGTGTGATTGAGGCCGCAGCAGGTGCAATATTACTTTTGCTATTCCTTACCGCCTCTATCGACACTTGCTGCAGATCATACTGAAAAATGGCTTTATTAGCTATCGTTGCAGCACAACTGCTGGCATACAACCTCGAATTATCAGGCGAAAATGCTACTCCATAAAAACTATACGCATCCGCAATACTATCTATCAGGCCCCTTGCCTGCAATTGCCCGGTTTGATTATCAAAAGTGTACCATTCCAGGCAGCTACCTGAAAAGTAGGTGGCCGCAACCTGTGTATAATCATTGGAAACAGCAAGTTGCCCAACCTGGTAGAATTTGTTTTCCTGACTTGCCGGCGCGGAATAGCTACTAACCCCAGTTTTCGATATTACCGGTGCAGGACTTATACCATCAGGGGCGATCCTGTAAGCTTTAAATTCTGCTGTTGTTCTTTGATGCACTAATAGCCAGACCGCATCGCAGGTCGGTATGGCTATCATATGTTCCGACAAACCTGTATCCAATAGGCGCGCGGAATAGCCAGGAAGGACATCACCTAAACCGTTACGCAAACTCATATCAACTATTGCATAGTACAATTTACCACCACCGTTATTGACCGTTTCCTGTGCGCTTAAGGAGAATACGTAATAGCGATCATGATGGTTTGTTATAGGTACAATAACGGCTCCCTGTACGGTGCTGGATGTCTGGTTGCTATAAGGAGCAGGAAACATCGGATTGGCAGAAGGCATAGGCACATGATTACGATCCCATATCCGGCTGCCATCCGTATAAAATAACAAGGCTCCGCCTTCGTCGCATAGGGCATTGGAAGTTTCCGCTGCATTTATTTCGCCGGTTAATGCCCTGCGAGTATTAAAATCGTAACCGGCTTTGCGCCCGAACAGCCAGATATTGTTTTCGGGAAGCTGGTATTGACCATGGACAAATAGAGCATGTACTGTTGCCCATAACAGTAAAAATATAGTAAAAGGCCGTAGCCAAAAATCGCTCATAGTCAATTTCAGTCTTTTTTGTGAATAAAATCAAGGACAGATTCCGGGCAGGATTATAAAAAATCAATAATTGCCCCGGATAAAGAATTCCCTCACAGGATGCCTCTACCTTTTTCGGGACAATTAATTGATCTACAATGCAAGTACAAAAGACTAAGACGAATTAGCCGGCAAGCCGATAACCGGACTCATGACCTCTACTTATTGGAAGTCAACCTTTTGTTAGTGTACAGCCCATATCTGCTATTGAAGTATCAGTATCCATAGCTCCGGTTCTTAATTTTTTCTTAGCCCTATCCTCATCTCAATAAAATGACATCACCTTTAAACGTTTTATGCTCGCCCGAAGGATAAGACAGCTGGATCATATAATAATAGGTGCCCATTTCGCAAGCTTGTCCGTTAAAGGCGCCGTCCCAGCCCCTGTCAGCATCCTGGGTAAAAAAGACCATTTGCCCATAGCGGTTAAAGACTTTAAAGAAAGTTACCTCCTGGTAGGTTATACCTTCAATTTTGAAAAAGTCGTTAAGCCCATCGCCGTTAGGCGAAAAGGCATTAGGTATAAGATCCGTCATAGTAAAATCTACATCTACTTTTACATTCTTACTGCTGGCACAGCCATAGTCATTAGTGCCCACAACTGTAAACAAGACCGGCTTAAAAAGCCTGACCATAGGATCTGGCAAGGTAGCATTTCCGTTGAACATCCCGGTCGGCAACCAGCGGTACACCGTTGCACCCTGGGCCAGTAAACGGATGCTGTCGCCATAGCGCACTGTAGTATCCCCTGGCGAAACGGAAAGATCAGGAATGGGATAACCATGTACCTGTATTTCAAACTTTTTTTCACAATCACCCAACAAGGGGCCTATCAGTACGGTGTAATTACCCGGCTTTAAATGAGCGGCAACAGATCCTTCCCGCCCCCTTTGCTCTGCTACAACATTACCTGCTTCATCGATATACCTATAATAAAAAGTGTTCGTATCGTTTGCTTTAAAAGAGATCAATCCCTTGTCTTCGTCCATGCAGGAGCCGCCAATACTGTCCAAAGCCGGGAAAAGAACACTTACAACATTAAAGGTATCGACATGTAGTGTACAGTCCTTCCGGTAAGATACAAAATAGGTACCCGCCTTGCTTACGATCCTGCGCGCCACTTTATTACCATTATCCCATTCGTAAAAAGCGCCGGTAGTATCTACAGGCAACTGTAGCGATTCGCTGCACAAAAGTGTCCGGTGTTTTGTCTTAACCGTATCTTTTACAGGCAGCACCACTACCTGGTTAGGCAGCCCATGACCCGACAGCGTATTGGCAGCCAAAGGAATGGCATTAAAACGAACGCCCGCCTGCTGACCTGCCAGGTTAGGATTGTCGATACGGTGCAAATAGGTAGAATTAAACACTGAAGACGTACTGATGGCAAAATACAATTTACCGTCAGGCCCTTCCTTAATATCGCCTATACCCGAACCAGATTGGTTATGTTTGTACAATACGGTAGCAGAACCCTGTATAGCGGCCAGTGTATTAAGGCTAATATCGTATTGTATCAGGTCTGAAGGACTGGCATAGTTAGTAGAAGTATAAAGTTTGGTATCATCCGATGAAAA